>CAZLEC010000183.1:0-7771 GCA_964558245.1 uncultured Burkholderiales bacterium
GGCGTATCGCTTCGCGAATCGAGCGATCGCCGCGCCGAGCTTGCGACCTTTGCCGCAATAGCCGGCGATGACCGCCGGGTCGAGCGAACGGGCGTGGGCCCGGGCGAGCGTTGCCGCGCAGAGTCGCGCGTAGTGCTCGAAATCCTTGGGCGTGGAACCCTCGATCTCGAAGCCACCTTTCATGTCGTGGAGTTGACGAACGTAGAACTCGTGGCCGGCGCCGGAGCTCCAGCCGAGGAACACGTCGCTGGTCGCCTGCATCAATCGCTGACCCTCGACAACCCTCCGGCCCTTGTGTCCGTACTCGCTCGAGCCCACGAACGGGGCGAGTACGGAGTCTTCGGCTTCCTTGACCTGCAGGATCAGCGGGTCGAGCCCCGCGCGGCCCTGCCCGACCATGACGAAGCAACGCGTACCGACCGATCCCACACCCACGACCTTGCGGGCGGCGTCGACCAGCTCGAACTGGGTGAGCAGATGGCGGCGATCATCGGGCAGCGAGTCCGCGTAGCCCTCGAGAAACGCCAACACCGACGCGATCGAGACATCCGGCAGGTGCTCGACGAGCGGAGGATCGTCGACGATGACGCGCCGGCCGTCACGCACCTTCGTCAGCTTCTCGAGGGCGCGCAGGTGTGTGCGCCCGCGCGCCTTGTCGACCGCGCGAACCGCAACCTTCCGCAGCGCCTTGTTCTTGATGTCGCGTGTCACTTCGCCCGCGTCGACATCCGAATACCACACATCGAGTGTCGACATCTCGGCGAGATCCGACACGTGCTCCGCGTACTCACCGACCACCTGCTGCACCACGGCGCGCTGAGCCTGCGGGTCGAGCGCGAGGGACCGCGCCGCGAGCACCACACTCGCCGCGAGGCGCTTGAGATCCCACTCCCATGGTGCGGGCAACGTCTCGTCGAAGTCGTTGACGTCGAACACGACGCGGCGCTCGGCCGACCCGAAGAGCCCGAAGTTCAGCAGGTGCGCGTCGCCGCAGGCCTGCACGTGAACGCCGGAGGCAGCTGTGCGGGCCAGGTCGGCCGCCATGATCGCGGCGCCGCCGCGGAAGAACGCGAACGGATCGGCGGCCATGCGCGAGTAGCGCAGCGGCACGAGGTCGGGAAGCCGGCTCACGGCTTGGAGCCGCAGGACTGCCAGCGGATCACGCGCGTCGAGCACGCACTCCCCTTGCGACTCGAATGGCGCCTGCTCGCGCAGGGAACGCCCGAACTCGCGCAGCTCGTCCCGCCCGGCGCGCTTCGGGCGCGTGACCGTCGCGACCCGCCCCGTCTCGGGTTGGGAGCCAACGACCATCGAGTGCCAGTCTCACCCAAGTTCTCGACCGGTGCGCAACCGCGCGCGCCGCCGGCTCGGCCGAGATCCGGCTCGGTCTCCCCCCGCCGCGACCGACGAGAGACCGAGCCGGGAATCGCTACGCCGTGGGGCCGGCGCCCGGAGCGCCGCCGGCCGGAGCGCCACCGCCCGGTGCGCGACCGCCATCCGGTCCCGCCCCGAAGCCCTGCTCGGTCGCGGTGACCTTGAAGTTGGCGTCGACCTTGACGGTCACCTGGGTGCCGTCGGCCTTCGTGACGTGCGCTTCGTACGGTGACCCGGCCGAGTCGGTCTCGACCCGGATGATCGTTCCGCCCGGAACCGCGGCGAGCGCGGCGGCCTTGACCTGGTCGGCAGTCGTGCCGGTCAGCAGCGTCTCTCCCGGACCATGAGCGACGGTCGCCGGATCCGGCGCGTGCTCCGGCGCCGACGCCGGGGCGGTTGTCGTCGCGCCGGCTCCCGACGATCCCGATCCCGACGTGGCCGCGCCGGCGATCGCCGCGCCTCCGAGCGCGGCGCCTACGGTCGCGGCGCCGACGACGAGCCACACGCGAAGGCGTTTGGGTGATTCCATCATTGCTCCTTCAGTTGGGGGACTTCGGAGTTCCGAAGTGATCACCACGTTGCGGCCGCGGCCGTACAGCCCACTGAGAAGCGATTAAAGAGTCTCGAAGATGCGCGCGTCGACGCCATCGGCAGGTGCTGAGCTGCGCAGCCGCGTCACGATCGCGCCGGCTCGCGCCGGCTGAGCCGAATGATCGGAATCACCCGGTGCACCGCGGCCGCGTCTCGCCGGTACCTCGCAAACGCCGGGAACACGCGGTCGGCGAGCGACCACAGCCGCTCGCGCTCGTGCTCGTCGTCGACCACGCTCGCCCGCATCGGCACGCCACCGAAGGTGACGTCCGGATCGGCTCTCACGTTGTGGTACCAGGCCGGGTGGCTCCGGCCACCGGCATTCGACGCGACGATCACGACCGTGTCGCCGTCGTGGAAGTAGATGATCGCGTTGCGGCGGAGCGCGCCGCTCCGCGCGCCCTTGGTCTCGAGCACCGCGGCGGGGAACACGAGCGTCGTTGCGAAGCGGCCGCGCGTCGCTCGCAGGAGCAACGGGTCAAGTTTCCAGTTGAGGTGACGCGAGACGAAGTTGGCGAAACGGGTCGCGGCAAGGGTCGCGTACACGCGCGCGAAGAGGCTCGGGGGGCGGGCCGGGTCGACGTACCTGAGCTCGGCCATCCCCGCAGTCAAGTCGCGCGACCGGTCGGCGCGCAGCTCAGGCCTTGACGGCAGCCGACCGCGCGGAGACCGCGCCGGTTCCTCGGCTGTTCGCCGCGGTCACCGTGCACGTGTAGGTCCGGCCGGTCGTGAGCGCCGACACGGTGAGCGGCCCGACGATGCCGGCCTTGGCTCTCGTCGCTCCCCCGTTGCTCGACGCGCAAGAGGCCGTGTAACGCACGATCGCGGCGCCGTTGTTGTGCGGCACCTTGAACGCAACGTGGATCGCACCGGCCCCGACCTTGGCGACCTGCAACGCCGTCGGCGCCGACGGCGTGCCGACCGTGACCGGTCCGCTCAACCGGGAGGGCTGACCCTCGACCGACCCGTTCTCGGCCGTGACGGTGAACTGATAGCTCGACCCGTTCACCAGGTGGGAAATCACCGTGGTCGTACCCTGGCCGGGAATCAACGTGGCCATCTGCGGAACCGATCCCACGAACGGGGTCACCACGTATCCGGCGACACAACCACTCGCGGCGGGTGCCCAGCTGACGACTGCCGAAGCGTTGCCCGGCGCCGTCGACACCGTGCTCGGCGCCGACGGGATCCCACACGTGCTGCCGGTGGTGCCCGGCCAGACCACACCCGACGGAGCCGAAGGACGGCTCGTGCCGACGAGATTCGTCGCAGTGACGACGCACTGGTACGGGTGCTTGCTCGCCAATCCGGTCACGAGGATCGGGCTCCCAGTGGCACTCACGGTTCCCGTCGGCTGACCGTCGAGCGAGATGCACGATGCCGTGTACGCCGTGATCGGAGCCCCGCCGTTGAATCCCGGCGTGAACCCGACGGACACGCCGTCGGGCCCGATCGTGCTCGCCGACGCGTTCGTCGGATCATCGGGCAAAGATGCCGGCAACGTGTCGACCGTGATCCGCCCGATCGAATTGCTCCCGACGTTGTCGAACCACAGGGCGCCATCGGGACCCGCGGCGATCCCGAGCGGGTTGGAGATCTCGGTGTTGGTGTAGAGGCTCACGATCCCGCTCGTGCTGATGCGCCCGATCGAGTGCTGGCCGTTGTTGGTGAACCACAGCGCACCGTCGGGCCCGGTGGTGATGCTGTACGGGCTGTCGACTCCGGGCGCGCTGAAATGCGTGACGATCCCGCCGGTGCTGATTCGTCCGATCGAGTGGTTGCCGTGGTTGGTGAACCACAGCGCACCGTCGGGCCCGGCTGTGACGTTGCTCGGGCCGCCACTGGGGTCGGCATAGTTCGACACGACGCCCGATGTCGTGATCCGCCCGATCGAATTGCTGCTGTAGTTCGTGAACCACAGCGCGCCGTCGGGTCCGACCGCGATGCTGGTCGGGTTCGAGATGGTCGGGTTGGCGAAGTTGGAGACGACGCCCGCCGTCGTGATCCGCCCGATCGAGCTGCTCGCGTTGTTCGTGAACCACAACGCCCCGCCGGGCCCGGCCGTGATGTCGATCGGCTTGACGATGGTCGGATCGGTGAAGTGCGTGATCACGCCCGCCGTCGTGATCCGCCCGATCGAGCTGTTCGCGTTGTTCGTGAACCACAGCGCACCGTCGGGCCCGGCCGCGATCGCGGTGGGACTCGAAACACTCGGATCGGTGAAGTTCGTGACCATGCCCGAAGTCGTGACCCGACCGATCGAGTCGTTCGCGTTGTTCGTGAACCACAACGCACCGTCGGGCCCCGGCGTGATGCTGGTCGGGTCGGCGATGCTGGGGTCGGCGTATTGCGTGACCGCCGCACCCGCCGGACGCGCGTTCACGGTCGCGACGATGCCCGTGAGCGGTCCCGCCGCCACCATCACCACGAGCGCGCTCCGCACGCGACGGCCCGTCATGTGCGGCATCGCGCCCCCCGACCGGACGCTCGGCGGGGTCCGACGTCGTCGGACGTTCGCGAATCTCCCACGCGGTCCCCCACCTCGTCGCCGGGAAAGCCCCCTGTACAGGAACGCTAGGCATCTCGGAGGCCGCTCACAAGTACGCACCGCCCGATTCCCACGCAAAGCGGGCCCGGCCGAACACGAGCGGCCCCTGTCCCGAGGACCGAGGTCCGCATTCCGAAGCGGCTTCAGTCGTCGACGACCGAGATCGCGAACTCGGGACAGTTCGCGATCGCGAGCTCCGCCTTCTCCACGAGCTCGGGAGGCACGGTGCCGTCGCCGTTGACGGATGCCTGGCCGTAGTCGTCGACACTGAAGAGCTCGGGACTCAGCGCGTAGCAGCGCGCGTGCCCCTGGCACTTCTGCGCGTCGACCGCGATCCTCATCGGAACACGACCGGAATCGATCGCGGCCCCCGGACCTGACCGCCGGCCCAGGTGACTGCGTGATCGCCGGAGAGGCCGAACACCGGAATCCGCCGGAGCCAGGTCTCGAGCGCGACCGAGAGCTCCATCCGGGCAAGGTTCGATCCCGCACAGCGGT
This sequence comes from uncultured Burkholderiales bacterium, assembly GCA_964558245.1. Classification (GTDB taxonomy): domain Bacteria; phylum Actinomycetota; class Acidimicrobiia; order IMCC26256; family PALSA-610; genus JBBQER01. The sequence goes on from CAZLEC010000183.1 coordinate 5,012, forward strand.
GAATGCCGGATCCGAACGCGACGTGACGGTTGTGCGCTCGGTCGAGCACGACCTCGTCGGCGCGGTCGAACACCTCGGGGTCGCGGTTGGCGGCCGGGAAGTTCATCAAGACCTTGTCGCCCGTGTGCATCGGGCACCCCTTGAACTCGGTGTCGGAGGTCACGACCCGAGCCATCGTGACGGGCGAGTACGCGCGAAGGAACTCCTCCACCGCGGTCGGGAGCAGCTGCGGCTCGCTCACGAGTCGCTGCGCGTGCTCGGGATGCGTGGCGAGATGCCACAACGTCGAGCCGATCGCGCTCCACGTCGTGTCGATCCCCGCGATCAGCACCAGGCTCGCGATGCCGAGCACCACGCCGTCTTCCACCGGCGCGTCGTCGTGCTCGGTCTGCACCAAGGAGGAGATGAGATCGTCCCGAGGATCGGCCTTGCGGCGATCGATCTCCTCGAGCAGGTAGTTGACGATCCCCTGCCGGCCCCGAGCGACTTTCACCGGATCGTCGGCGAACTCGAGGACGTCACGCACCCAACCGGTGAAGGTGTCCGACAGCGTGTCGGGGACGCCGAGCGTCTTGGCGATCACCCGAACCGGGATCTGCTGGGCGTAGTCGGCGGCCGCGTCGGCGTGACCGTTCCCGGCGAACCCGTCGATCAGACGCTCGCAGAGCTGTCTCGTCATGGGCTCGAGCGACGCGACGCGCGTGTTGGAGAACCACGGCAACAGGAGACGGCGCGTCCAGGTGTGCAGCGGCGGGTCCGCGGAGATCGGCGGCAGCCCGAACGGCAGACCGAGGTTGGGCGCGTCGTCGGTCGGCGGGATGACGCCGACCTTGAGCGAGCTGAACGTCTCGATGTCGTGCGCGGCCTCGGTGACGTCGGCGTACGTCGTGAGCAGCCATGCGCCCTTGCGGCGATCGGTGCGCGCGACGGGGCACTTCGCTCGCAACTCGTCCCAGATCGGGAACGGGTCGAGGACGTATCCGGGATCCATGACGTCGAAGTCGGTGGCCCAGTCGATGACGGGTCCGTCGTGTGCCATTCGTCGCCCCTCGGTTCGCTCCCGGGAAAACTACCGCGCGTCCGCAGCCCGTCTCACCGGGACGATCGCCGCGCTCAACCGATGTCGACCCGATCGCTCGCCGAACGGCCGAACACCTCCGGGGCGTAGATCTCCTCGGCCTTCGCCGGTGGCACGACGAAATCGCCGAGCGTCGTCGCCCGCGCGACGTAGGAGTAGTCGTACGTGCCGCCGTAGAGGTACGAGCTGAACGCCTCGGCGCGGTCGTCGCGGAGGTTCTCGTGGTCGAACCACGTCGAGCCGTACCACATCGGGAGTCGAGCGTCGGCGAAGACCTGGGGCTGTTGGTCGGGGGGCGGCTGCGGAGACGCGGCGAGCGCGGGATTGACCGCCTCGAGCCCGGCGGGCAGGTTGTCGACGAGCGCCATGTTGGTGTGATTCGTGTCGGCAACCATCGTCAGCTTGACCCGCACCATCGCACCGGCCTTGATGTGCCACACACCGTCCTTGTCGCGGCGGACGTCACCGGGATCGTTCACCGCTTCGTACGTGCGGTCGACCACGAAGCCCTCGTCGAGCGGGCCGAGCGTGAAATTCGACGGCGCGTAGTTGAGGCCGAGGCGGTAGTACAAGCGACCGGTGCCGACCTTCTGCACCGCGATGTCGGGGTCACCCTTCAGCTCGCTCATCGGCACGAGCGTCTGTTGCGTGTCGGTCGAACGACCTTGGAACGAGTGCTCGGCCGCATACGTGTCGCCGAGCCACACCCGGGCGACGAACGCCGGCGTCTGCGCTTCGTACTTCGCGAAGTAACGCTGCAGGGCCACGAGGATGAAGCCGTTCTCCTGGATGTTGTCCCACCGGCCCTTCACCTGGTTCCCGATCAGGCCGGCCACGACCTTCGGGATGAGGTCGCTGTTGGGCTCCATCGTGATCAGCGCGTCGAGGACGATGCCGTCGGTGCGCCGATCCGACCCGAGCACGAGATACGCGCCGTCGTCGTAGTCGGCGGTGAACGTCGCGGCCGCCGGCGTCTCGTGCGCCCGGTTGGCGATCGTGGTCGCGATCTGCGCCGAGATCGTCGGGTCGTCGACGATCGGCCACAGCCACGCGAGCGCGTCGAGCGCGAGACCGGGATCGGATCGGTACAGCGCGTCGGCCTTGGCCGCGTCGCGATCACCGGCCCGGTTGCGCACGTAGAGCGCGTACGCGCTCGCGGCGTGGCGCGCCTGCGTGTCCCAGTAGGACGGGAACTTCGACTCGATGTCGCGGATGTACGCCAACGCACTCGTGCGCGCGCCGTCGGGCACCGCGTATCCCGCTTGCTGCGCGAGCACGAGCGCCTCCGTGGCCTCGACGCTGTCGTACGGTTGCGGGTCCTCGCCTCGGGCCCACGTGCTGAAACCACCGTCGCCGTTCTGGAGGCCGACCAGGGCCTTCACGTCGGCGTTGATCCTCGCGTCCACCTGGGTCGGGGTCGGAACACCCTCGCCACCGAATGCCGCGAACACGTCGCGCAGCGACGTGAGCGCGATGATGCGCGACGCGTACGCGTCGGCGCTCTCGTAGGGATAGTCGTCCATGTAGACGATCGCATCGGTGAGGGCCTGCATCGCGGTCGAGGAGGTGTCGACCTCGAGCCCGCCGTACTGCGGCACAACACCGGTCGGGGTCTGCAACGGCTGCGCGATCGTGCCGCTGTCGACCACGCCGTAGGTCGCGAACGCCTCGGTCGTGACCGG
>CAZLEC010000184.1:0-7760 GCA_964558245.1 uncultured Burkholderiales bacterium
CGTCGCGCCGCGCATCGACTCCACCGCCCCGGCGGCCAGCGACGCGACGAGCAGGGCGGTGCGGCCGACGTTGAACACCGCGTCGTCGAACGTGACCTGATCGGGCAGGAGCCGGCGGGAGCTGGCGGTCGCGGTCTCCTTCTCCGGGATCCACACCACCACGGCGAGCTCCCGCGCGAGCGGGATCCGGACCACGTGGCGACCGGCGACGGCCACGACGCCGCCGTAGAGCGCGGCGGCCGCGTTGTCGGCGTGGCCCTCCAGGTCGGTTGCGACGCGCAGCGTCTCGGCGCGGGCCTCGCGTGCGCTGTGACCGCGTTGCGCGTGCACCGCCAGCAGGCCCGCGACGCGGGCGGCCGCGGAGAAGCCGAGTCCGCGCCCTCCGGGAAAACGCGACCGGACACACAGCGGGCCGCGGCCGCCGGCATTGCGGAAGGCGCGCACTGCCGGGTGGGTCTCGGGCGCGGGATCGTCGCCCGCCGCGAACACCTCGAGGTGGACACCGAGCGCGACGGCCACCGCATCGAACGCAGGCCCGATGTTCGCGGACGATGCCGGCACTCGCACGAGCCAATCGTCCTGCATTCGCGTCAGCATCGCGCGTTCGACGACTCGGCCGTCAGATTGCCACCTTCGATCACTGTCGGGCAGGTACCTTCAATGTCATGATCGAGCGTCGCGCGAGTGGACATGTAACGAGGCAGTGCGCTCGCTTCGGCTGCAGTGCGGCCGCCGTCGCGACGTTCACGTTCGACTCCGAGGCGTGCACGGTGTGGCTCGACACACCGCTCGAAGGCAACGCGCGCGCGGGCGAGCTCTGCGCACGTCATGCGCGCACGCTGACGCCGCCGCGCGGCTGGCGCCTCGAGGATCGGCGCGGCGCGCGCGAATCCGTCGCGACTCCCGCTCCGGATCCCGCGCCGGTGCCGGCGCCCGCCGCGCACGCGGCGCCGGTGCCGAGCCCGGCCCCGGTCGAGCCGCTCACGCTCGACGATCCCCCGCGGCGGCCGGGCGCGCTGACCCGCCAACTCGCGGCCGGCCCGGCCGGGATCGCCCTGGAAGACGAGTTGCGTGGTCTCCTCGACGCGCACAGTCCCCTTCTCTCGCGGGCTTTTCGCAGTTCCGGTACCGTTTGACCCGGTATAGTGCAGTGCCGCCGCGCAACGGTCAGCCCCCCGACAGTTGCCCGGAAGGCAGACGAGCACGGCTGAGCCGTGAGCAACGACACCGTGAAGGGATTCAGGTGGCAGGGGGCGCGCACGTGCGGGGAACGACCGTCAGGCCATGAGCTCGGGTCCGAAGTGGTCACTGCGTAACGGTTCGCAATACCAGCGCCTGTGCGCGCGTCCCGGCTGTGGCGCGCCCGCCTCGGTCACACTTCGCTTCCAGCCGACACAACGCCAGGCGTGGCTCGTCGAGCTCGACGAGCATGCCGCGCGCACGCAGGGCGACCTCTGCAACCGGCACGCCGCCGCGCTCGTGCTCCCGCGGGGCTGGGAGCTGCACGACGAGCGCGCCGATGCGCCCGAGGTCAACGGCGACGTTCCCGTCGCGAAGAACAGCTTCGGCAAGGGTGTGCGCCGAGTGCGCGTCCGCCGCCAGGCCGCCACTGCGAGTCAGTCGCCCGAGCCGGGTGCGTTGCCCGGACTCGAGCCGACCGCCGGCGGCGAAGCGGCCGACGGAGCGATCTCGGCCGACGCGGCCGAGGGCGACGAAGGCGACGAGGCTCGGACACCGGCGATGCCGTTCATCCCGAGCGACGACGACGTCGACGAGACGCTCGGCGCGATCCTCGACGCCCGCACGCCCCTGCTCCGGCGCGCCTTCCGGAACAGCAAGCCGCTTTGATGCGGCTCCGACCTCCGGCCCTCTGACGCCCGCGACTCATCGGGGCGATGTCCGGGCCTCCGGATCTGCGCCTGGGTCGAGGTGGCGGCGGTACGACATGGGGAGGAGCTCGACGAGCTGGCCGTCGGGATCCCTCACGAACACGCCCGAGCCGATGTTCGAGTCGGCGAGCACCTCACCGCCGTAGTCGCCCACCCGGGCCAGCACGCCGTCGAGATCCTCGACCGAGAGCGAGATGTGCGTCAGGCCCGGATGGTTCATCGCCCGCGGTCGGTAGGGCTCGGTCCGGCCCGGCGCCGCGAAGTGCAAGAGCTCGAGCACGAGGCCGTCGCGCACGAGATACGACGCGGTCATCGCCAGCGGCGGCGTCAGCCCCAACAACTGCGCGGACAACGTGTCGGGCGGGTTGATCTCCCGGTCGGGCACGAATCCGAGCAGCTCGCAGTAGAAGCGCTTCGACCGTTCGAGATCGGTCACGCACTGCCCGACGTGATTGAACGCCACACCTTCGCCGGTCATGGTGGCGATCCTGGCACGCGCGTCAGTCGGGCGTCACGCGCTCGCTCCGGAGGTGCCGGTCGTCGCTCGTGAGGCAGCGTCCGGTCTCCAGATCGAAGCGCCAGTGGTGCAGGCTGCACGTCAGCACTCCGGCTTCGACCTCACCGAAGCGGGTGAGGTCGGCCTGGCGGTGTGGGCACCAACGCTCGATGCGCCAGCCGTCGCGCTCGAAGAACTCGTCGGTGCGCCGCCGCACCGAGCCGAGGCACTGCTCGACGTACGCCATGCGTTCGGGGGAGAGCGCTTTGAAGAAGGTCAGCACGAACTCGTTGAACGGTCCGTCGCGGTGCGCGGTGAAGCGGCACGAGAGCAGCAGGGAGTTCACCCAGTCCTCGACGTGGTCGTCGAGGAGCGACTCGACGAGCGCACGTTCGACTTCGAGCTTGTAGACGCACGGTTCGCCGCGCCACGGGCGCACGGTCGACTCCACGAAGTCGATGCACACGTCGGCGTCGGGGTCGCCGACGTCGATCACGACGTTGCCGGCGATGCCGGCCGAGGTGATCGGCGCCGCCTCCAGGAGCGGCTCGAACCACGCCGCGAGCTCGGCCACGATGTCGTGACCGGGGCGCGCCCATGTCGCGCGTTCGGCTTCGAGCCATCCGGCCCAGTCGCGCGCGTACTCCTCGAGGTACTCGCGCTTGTGCTCGAAGGGTCTCGTCAGCTCCGCGGTGTCGGGATGCGTGATCGTGCACGCACCGGCGTCGAGATCGATCGTCGACCCGGGCACGACGAGATGGGCGCGGTCGACTCCGTGCGCCGCGAGCTGCTCCAGGAAGACGGGTTGGTCGGGGAAGATGTTGGCCGGGTCGCGGTCGAGGTCGTTGAGGAACGCGAGGTCGCGGTCGAGGAAGCACGGCGGTCCGGCGCAGGGGAACACGTGCGCGGCGTCGACGGCCTCCACGTAACGCTGCGCGCGCTCCATCTCGTCGATCCGCTTCGCCCTCGCCAGCCGGTCTTTCTCGGCGGCCGGGAAGTCGTACGCGACGGGGTACCAGATCGCCCCGGAGAACTGGAGCAGTTGGGCGTCGAAGGGTCCCAGCGCGTGGAGCGCGTCGAGGTCGCCGGGCCGGGCGTCGTTCTGGTTGAGGAGACGGGCCGTTCCGTCGTCGAGGATGATCGCCGAGTCGCCCAGGGGACCGTCGGCGGGAGTGGTCATGGCGAGGATCGTCACGCCGAGCCCGTCGAGGTCGAGGCGTTCGCCGTGCTTCGTGCGCACGAGATCGCGAAACCCAAGCGACTGGAGCTCGCGGGCCAGCAGGTCGATGCCGAACTCGGGGAGCAGCACTCGCGCGCGCTTGTTGACGTTGCGCGCGAGCCACTCGGGATCGAAGTGATCGCGGTGCAGGTGCGAGATGTAGAGGTAGTCGGGTGCGCCGATCGGCGCCGGTGCCAGCCCGTCGTTGCGCGGGAACGGGAACCACGAGCCGAAGTAGGCCGGGGTGAACCACGGGTCGCAGAGCACCGAGCCGTGCCGGGTCTGCACGAAGCAGCCCGCGTGGCCGAGGAACGTGATGCGCATCGCGGCCATTCTTGCGGGCCGGGTCGCGCCCATCCGTCTCCGGGCGGCGATTCCAGTCCGATCCGGCGCCGGCGACGGATCGGCGGCGTGGACATGGATATTCCGAGAACCCGTGGGCCCTGGTCGACCGGTGCGGACTCCGCATACGGTCCCGCCCCTCGCATCCGGTCGACCGGGTGCCCGCGGTCATCCCCCGGCGCGGGCGTTCCGACCCGGTTCCGGGGGCTCCTACCACCGAGTTGCAGTTCACCGACCAGAAGCCGCTCGCCGGCGCGACCACCACGACGCAACCCCCGACCAAGGCGACGACGACGCTCACGTTCCCGGCGTTGCCGACACTGCCCGCGTTGCCGAGCGGTCCGTTGCCGAATCCCGTGCCGCCCCAAGTGGGTGGTGCCGTGACGCAAGCCTGCGTGCAGCTGGCGCAGGTGATCCAGCAAGGCGGCCAGGACGCGAGCGCGCTGATGACTGCTTGCTCCACGTTGGTCAACGGCGGCGGGGGAGCAGAGTTGCAAGCAGTGCTGGAGTCACCGAGCGTGGGTTGTCTCGAATTGTCGTCACTCACGCAAGGCAACGCGCAGCTCGCAGACGCGTGTTCGAACCTCGCGACTGCGCTCCAGCCCTACAGCGGCCAGCTTGGATCCGTCTTGGCTCCCGTGCTTGGTCTCTTCCCGTAGACGTCTGCGCGCGTCACGCGCGAAAGGACGCAGAGTGACGGCCAGACTTCAGCGAGGGGTCTCCGACACGTCACGTCGCGCGGCGCGCACGGTCCTCGCACGCGCGCATGCGTGGGCGATACGATCCCGGCACTGAAGGATCGACCCCCACTCGATCCTCGTACACGGGCCCCGTCGTTCTGCGACGGGGCTCGTGGTTTTTCGGAGCGGTGCGTCAGGAGCGTGCTATCGAGCGGACGTCGGCGTACCTGTCGACGCGGCCACCGGTTCCCACGACGGACGCAACGCGAGGCCACTCGCGCCGCGATCGTCCTTGACGGCGAGCACTTGGTGGATCTGCGTGCGCCCGGCTTCGAAGTTCAGCGCCGACGCGGCCATGTAGAGCCGCCATACGCGAGCGCGCGCGGCGCCGACCTCGTCGATTGCGTCAGACCACGATTGCTCGAGATTGCGAACCCATGCGCGCAGCGTGAGCGCGTAGTGCTCCCGCAGACCCTCGACGTGTCGCGCCTCGAAGCCTGCCTTCTGGATGCGCGACACGACGCTGCCGACCTCGTGCAACTCGCCGTCGGGGAACACGTAACGATCGATGAAGCCGCGGCGCGCGAAACGCGGGCGCTCGTGGGGCGACGAGGGTCGCGAGATGCCGTGATTCAGGAGACGGCCGCCGGGGCGCAGCAACGCGAAGAGCGATGCGAAGTATTGGTCGAGCTGCGTCACGCCGACGTGCTCGAACATGCCGATCGAGCTGATCGCGTCGAACGGGCCGTCGTGCAGCTCGCGGTAGTCCTGCACGCGGATCTCGACGCGGTCCTCGAGGCCTGCGTCGCGAACCGCGCGCCGGGCCCACTCGGCCTGCCGGTGCGACAGCGTCACGCCGACTGCGTGAACGCCGTGGTGGCGCGCGGCGTGGATCGCCATGCCGCCCCGTCCGCAGCCGACGTCGAGCAGTCGCATTCCCGGCTCGAGCCCGAGCTTGCCGCTCACGAGCTCGTACTTCGTTGCCTGCGCGGTCTCGAGTGTCGCGTCCGCCGAAGGCCACACGCCGCACGAGTAGGTCATCGACGGGCCCAGCACGAGTCGATAGAACTCGTTCGACACGTCGTAGTGATGCGCGATCGCGGCGGCGTCGCGCTCCTTCGAATGGCGCCGCCCGCGCAGTCGCGCCTCTTCGGGTGGCGGGGGCAGCGGCCGCAGGCCGGCTGCGCCCGCGATGCGTGCGAGGTCGAGCCACTCCGCGGCGCCGAGGCGCACGTCGGGGAGCTGATCGCGGAGCGAGAGCGCCGCGAAGATGTCGCCGTCGACGTCGAGCTCGCCGGACACGTACGCGCGCGCGATGCCGAGCTCGCCGGGCGCGGTCAGCGCGTAGCGCAGCGCCTTCGGGGAGCGAACCACGAGGGTCGCGTCCGACGACTCGGGCCCGATGTGGCTGCCGTCGTAGCAATCGATCGCGATCGGGGGCGTCCCGCCGAGCAGGCGGCCGATCGCGGCGGCCAAGCCGGTGGTGCGATCGCTCGCGGCGGAACTGTTGCGATTGCGGTCGAGCGGGAGCGCCGTGTCTCGCTCGAGGTCGGTTGACCCGACGGTCGCCGGCCGGTCGCGTTCCGGCGTTGCGGCAACGTGACGACCTTGGTCGAGTTGCATGATGACCCTCCCCGTGCGCCCGACTCCTCCTGGGGCGCGTCGATACCTACCCGGGCACGGCGACCGTAAACGCTGGTGACGCGGATTGCGAGCGCGTTCTGCGGCCGCTATCCCGTTGGGACCGACCAGTGCGTGAGATCGACGCTTCGCGCGAGCGCGAGCGCACCGTGACCTTCACCGCCGAAGCTGGACATCTCGGAAGCGTCTTCGTACAGGAGGTAGAAGTGCCCATCTCGTGACCTTTGGTCGACGAGGTACGCGCAGTTGGCGTGCTCGTAGGTCGAGCCGGTGATGCCGCGGCCGGTGTTCCACGACTCCTGGGGAACGTTGAGCTCGCGGCCGGTCGACCAGCGCAGCCAGCCGGACGGTCGGCTCGCGTTGCCGACCAGATCGAACAGATAGGGCCGGTCGAGCTGGTTCGAGGTCGCGAGGAGCTTCCACCGCCCGTCGATCTCGATGAACTGGTAGTTCTCGATCGTGTCGCCGAAGACCCGGATGCCGGGCTTGCCGACGAGCTTCCAAGGTCCGTCGAGCCGGCCCGTCGTCGAGCGCGCGATCTCGAACGCCTGCATGTCTTGGCCGGTCTTGAAGCCGAGGAGGAGCCCGGCCGGCGTCCACGCGAGCGCGGGGTCGATGAGGCGATCCGATGGCGCGGTGAGCACCGGTCGGAGCAACTGGCGCGCGGCCGAGAAGTGCACGAAGTCGGAGGTCGTGCGGTAGTAGAGCTTCGCGAGGCCGCCGTGCCGGTCGTGCACGAACGACTGGTAGGTGATCACGAGCGGCCCGCCGGGTTCCCGCACGACGTCGGGTGACGCTTCGCCTTCCACTGACGGGTCGTGCGGCATGAAGGTCATCGACGACCACGCGCGCAGATCGGCCGAGTGCTCGATGCCCACCCGCCAGGTGCCGCGCGCGTCGACTGCGCTGAAGGCCGCGAACCACTTACCGCCGACCGCGACGAGCGCGGCGTCCTTCACGGCGTGGTCCTTCGACGTCACGATCGGGTTGTGGAGGTGCGACCAGTCGATGCCCGGCGCGGGCGCGGCGCTCGATGTGGGCACGACCGAGGCTCGGCTCGTGGAGGTCGTCGGCGCCGCCGACGGGGCGGCATGCGAGCTGCTGCCGCATCCCGCGGCCGAGGCGCACGCCAGCGCGAGGACGACGAGACACCGACGCATCACCGGCACCGTAGACGCCGGTGCACCCGTACCATTGCCGAGTCCCATGAGTAGCGCCGCGATCGAGGTCCGCGACCTCCGCATGACATACGGCGCGGTCGAGGCCGTGCGCGGCATCGATCTCGACGTCGCCACCGGCGAGGTGTTCGGATTTCTCGGGCCGAACGGCGCCGGGAAGACCACGACGATCGAGATCCTCGAGGGTTACCGACCGCGAACCGCGGGCGAGGTCTCGGTGCTCGGCGTGGATCCCGCGCACCCGACCCGCGACGACGGTCCAGATCGCCGGCGCCGACGGGATCGTGATCATCGACTTCACGGCCGCGTGGTGCC
>CAZLEC010000185.1:0-7749 GCA_964558245.1 uncultured Burkholderiales bacterium
GTGTGTCGTCGACATCGCCTCGAAGTTACTCCCGGGGACGGTGCGTCGCGCCGCACCCGGATAGCTTCGGGCCGATGCTCGACCGGCCGGCGCGTCTCGAGGACTACGCCCTCCTCGGTGACTGCCGCTCCGCCGCGCTGGTGTCGCGGGAGGGATCGATCGACTGGTGGTGCGTCCCGCGCTTCGACAGCCCCGCGTGCTTCGCCGCGTTGCTCGGTACCCCCGACCACGGCCGGTTCCTGATCGCGCCGACCGCCCCGGCGCAGTCGAGCCACCGGTACCGGACCGACTCGATGGTGCTCGAGACCGAGCACGACACGGATACCGGTCGCGTTCGCGTGGTCGACTGCCTCGCGATGAGCGGCGACCGGCCGTTGCTCGTACGCATCGTGCAGGGGGTGAGCGGCGAGGTCGAGATGGCGATGGAGCTCGTCGTTCGCTTCGACTACGGCTCGATCGTTCCGTGGGTGCGGAGGCTCGACGGCGCGTGGCAGGCCGTTGCCGGGCCCGACGGCCTCGAGCTGCACACGCCGGTGGACCTCGTAGGCGAGAACCTCCGGACGACGGCCACGTTCACCGTCGGGCGCCGCGACCGCGTGCCGTTCGTGCTCGGTTGGTACCCGTCGCACGACCGCCGGACCGTCCCGAGCGGCGCCGCCCAGCTCGTGGCCCGCACCGCGAAGCACTGGAAGAACTGGTCGTCGCGGTGCGACTACACCGGTCAGTGGCGCGACCCCGTCGTGCGTTCGCTGCTCACGCTCGAGTCGTTGACCTACCGGCTGACGGGCGGCATCGTCGCCGCGCCCACCACCTCGCTGCCCGAGACGCTGGGCGGCACCCGCAACTGGGACTACCGCTACTGCTGGGTGCGCGACGCGACCCTCACGCTCGAGGCGCTCATCGCGGGTGGCTATCGCGACGAAGCCGCGAGGTGGCGCGACTGGTTGCTGCGCGCCGCCGCGGGCCGCCCGGAGGAGCTGCAGACGATGTACGGCGTCGCGGGCGAGCGCCGGCTCACCGAGATCGAGCTCGACTGGCTCCCCGGCTACGGCGCGGCCCGGCCGGTCCGCACGGGCAACGCCGCGCACGAGCAGCTCCAGCTCGACGTGTACGGGGAGCTCGCCGACGTCCTCTGGCAGGGCGTGCGCGCCGACATGTTGCTGAGCGACGAGTCCTGGTCGTTGTTGCGGCTGTTGCTCGGATCGCTGAAAGGCCGGTGGCGTGAGCCCGATGAGGGCATCTGGGAGGTACGCGGCCCCCGCCGCCACTTCACGCACTCCAAGGTGATGTGCTGGGTGGCCTTCGACCGTGCGATCGCGATCGCGACGCGGATGGAGCTCGACGCACCGTTCGACGAGTGGCGCGGCATCCGCGACGAGATCCACAACCAGGTGTGCGACCACGCGTTCAACGCGGAGATCGGCGCGTTCACCCAGACCTACGACAGCGCCGACCTCGACGCGGCCGTGCTGATGATCCCGCTCGTCGGCTTCCTGCCGGCCACCGATGATCGGGTCGCGTCGACCATCGTCGCGATCGAGCGTGACGTCAGCGAAGGCGGGTTGACGTCGCACGGCTTCGTCATGCGCTACGTGCCGACCCACGAGTCGATCGACGGCATCGGCGAGCGCGAGGGCGTGTTCCTTCCCTGCAGTTTCTGGATGGTCGAGGCCCTGGCGCTCGCGGGGCGCACCGAAGACGCCCACGCGCTGTTCGAACGGCTGCTCGCGGTCGCCAACGACGTGGGCCTGTACTCCGAGGAGTACGACCCCGACACCCCGCGCCTGTTGGGCAACTTCCCGCAGGCGTTCACGCATCTGGCGCTCGTCGGCGCCGCGCACACGCTCGAGCCCGAGGCGTTCGCGATGACCCGTCGCCGGCGCGACCCCGCTCGCCGCCCGCCCGGCGGCCACTGAGGTGGACACGCTGCACTGGCTCGCGATCGCCGGACGGTCCGCCGCGATCTACGGCGTCGTGCTCGCCGGCCTGCGGCTCGGCGGCCGCCGCGAGCTGGCGCAGCTCGAGCCCTTCGACCTCGTGGTGATCCTGCTCGTCGCCAACGCGGTGCAGAACGCGATGGTCGGCTCCGACGTGACGCTCGGGGGCGGTATCGTCTCGGCCGCGACGCTGCTGGCGCTCAATTACGCAGTATCGGCGGGGACCGAGCGCTCGCGGTGGTTCCGCATCGCGGTGGAAGGCCGGGGCCGGGTCATCGTCGACAACGGCCGGCTGGTGACGGGGGCGTTGAAACGCGAGCACCTCCTGCCCGACGACGTCGAGCGCATCCTCCAGGCGCGCCTCGACGTTCCCACCCAGATCTCCGACATCAAGCGCGCGGTGCTCGAGGTCGACGGCAGCGTGAGCGTCGTCCGCATGGACGACTCGATCGAGCGCAGCAACTCGCGGCTGCCGAGCCGCCGGTTCCGACGGCGCTACCGTCCTGTGTCGTGATCTCCAACATCGTGAAAGGGTCGGCTTCCAACCGGCTCGCGCTCCTCATTCACGGCTACGGCGCCGACGAACGCGATCTCGGCGGTCTGCTCGCCTACCTCGACCCCGACGGTTCGCTCGCGGCGGTGCTCCCGCGCGGCAATTTCCCGGTTGCCGGTTCCGCCGGCTTCGCCTGGTACGGGATGTTCCAGGACGACCAGGGTCAGGGTTCGTACGCCGAGGCCCTCGCCGAGCTCGACGATCTCCTCACCGAACAGTCCGAAGCGTTGAGCCTGCCGCGCGACGAGGCGATCGTCGGCGGCTTCTCGCAAGGTGCCGGCCTCGCGCTCGGGCTCGCCCTGCAGCGGAGCGAGCGCCCGCGGCCCAAGGCCGCGCTCGCGATGAGCCCCGCGCTCGACACCGCCGCGTTCGACCTCGACGAGCGCGACGCGCCGCCCGTGCTCGTGCAGCACGGGACCCACGATCCGCTCATCCCGGTGCAGCGGGCGCGTGAGCTCGCCCGCCAGTTGCGAACGCTGGGCGTGCCCACGGTGTACCGCGAATATCCGATGGAGCATCAGGTCGCGCTCGAGAGCCTCCGTGACGCGAGCGCCTGGCTCGCGCAGGTCTCCGCCGGTGAGCGTCCCGACGAGCCGGTGCCCGACGATCCCGTAGAGCTGGTTCCGTCGGTCACGACCGCGCAGTGGGAAGCCGAGGTGTTGCGCAGCGAGCTGCCCGTGATCGTCGACTTCTGGGCGCCCTGGTGCGGTCCGTGCCGCCAGGTGTCGCCGATCGTCGAGACGATCGCCGCGATGCGCAAGGGCTTCTACAAGGTCGTGAAGGTCAACATCGACGAGGAGCCGAAGCTCGCCGAGGAGTACGGCGTGCAGAGCATCCCGATGATCGGCCTCATCCGCAACGGCCGGCTCGAGCGGGCCTCGGTGGGTGCGAAAGCGCGTCCCCAGCTCGAGGCCGAGCTCGGCATGCTCGTGATCCCCTGACGACCCCCCGACCGCGTACTGGCGTCAACATGGCACGCCAGACCTGCCATCTTGACGCCGGTTGGCGGAGTCGCCGGTTGGCGGAGTCAGGGGCGGGCGGCGCCGGCGAAGTCGGGGCGGTAGATCGTGTGATAGCGGACGTCGACCCCGGTGTAGGGCGCCTCGATCATGGTGCCGTCGCCGACGAACATCCCGACGTGGTGGATCGGTGAGCCGAAGAACACGAGGTCGCCGGGTTCGAGCTGGTTGATGCTGACGTGGGGGAGCGAGTCGTACTGGGCGGCCGCGTTGTGCGAGAGGGACACGCCGGCGGCGGCCCACGCGTACATCGTGAGCCCGGAGCAGTCGAAGACGTCGGGGCCCGAGCCCGCGTAGACGTAGGGCTTGCCGAGCTGAGTCTTCGCGGTGTCGACGGCCACCTGGGCCTCGGAGCTCGGGGGCGGCGGAGGCGACGACGGGGCAACGCCGGTGTCCGACGACGATCCGCTCGAGCTGCCTCCCGACGAGCTCGACTCGCGCGCCGATGCTTCGGCCGCGGCGGCCTGGGCGGCCGCGGCCTGTTGCTGCGCGGCGCGCTCCATCGCGGCCCGGGCCGCGGCCGCCTGCTCGCGGTCCTTCTCGGCCTGGATCTGGTCGACGAGGGTCTTGATGTTTCCCTTGACCTGATCGAGGAGGTGCTGCTGCTCCTCGGAGGCCTTGGTGATCTCGGTGCGGGCGGCGTCGAGCTCGTCGCGCTTCTTCACGGCAGCCGCGCGGGCGTGCTCGAGTGACGATCGCTCGACCCCGAGTTGCTCGACGGCGACCTTGACCTCGTCGAGGAGCTGGCGATCCTGGTCGGCGGCGGCCGCGCCGTACTGCGAGCGCGTGCCGAGCGCGTTGGCGTCGGTGACGTCGAGCGCGGCGAGCGGCGCGGGATTGCCGGCGCCGATGTACAGCTCGGCGCCGCGGGCCGCGAGCTGCTGGCGCACGGAGTCGGTCTCGCGCGCCTTCTCCTTCAGCTGCGCCTCGTCGGTGTTGATCTGATCGGTGGCGTGCTGGATCGCGGTTTGCGCGTCGAGGTATTGCTGGTCGAGCACCGAGACGCGATTGCCGTTGGCTTCGATCTCGCTCTCGAGCTGACTCGCCTGTTGCTGCTGCGACGCGAGGTCCGATTGCGGCGTCGCCTGGGCGAGGGTCGCGGTGGTCAGCGTCGCGGCCGTTACGAGCGCCAGCGTCGCCGCGATCGCGACGGCGGTGCGCGAACGGGCCGAACTGCTCATCCGCAACATCGCTGAGCACACTAGACGCGATGCCCGGGAATCTCCGGTTCAGCGCGTCTTGTGTGTCGCGTGTGAATCAGCTGGCAACGGGCCATCCCGGTGTCGGGGCCGGGTCGCCTCGTTTGGCCACGATGGGTGTTGTCCAATGTTCTTTGCGCGCGATCTCGTCGGCGATGCGCTGCCACTCCGTCGGGCTCCAGCCCTGCGCCGCGGCGACGAGCTGCGTGTCCTGGCGGAGCAGCAAGAACGCCGGCAGACGTTCGAGGCCGAGGCTGTCGACGAGCGCACGGTCGGGATCGCACCATGTCAGCCAGCGATCGACCGCGTCGCCGAGGATGCGCTTCGTGATCGCCTTCGTCGACGGGATGCAGACGATCGTGCGTACGTCGCTGTCGCCGAACGTCGCGAAGATCCGGTCGACGACGGGAACGAACGCGGATGCCTCGGGCCGATCGGGGAGCACGATCAACGCGATGTTGAAGACGGTCGTCCAGTCGTCGAGCGTGCGGGTCACGCCCTTGTAGCTCGTGATCGCGAGCAACGGGTTGGGATTCTGCGCCACGGGCGCGAACGCTAGCGCGGGGGTCTGCTCCGGCCGGGCTTCGAGCCCCCGCGCGGGCGGCTCAGGCCGGGGTCCCGTCGGCCTTCACCAGCGGGTGGCCCGATACGCGCCACGCGGAGATGCCGCCGTCGATCATCGCGACGTCGAAGCCGTGGTCGTGCAGCGAGGCCGCGACGCCCGCGCCCATATCGGGGTTGCGCGACGCCACGATCACCGGCTTGTCCTTCGAGAGCTTGCCGAAGTCGAGATCGGCGATCTCCGGCTCGACGAGCAGCGCGTGCGGGAGATGGCCGGCGAACCAGTCGGAGGGCTCGCCGACGTCGACGAGCTGCGCGCCCTTCTCGGCTTCTTGGGCCGCGCGGTTGGCGTCGATCGTGGCGACTGACTCGTGACCCCAGAAACTCATGCTTCTCCCTCTTCCCGATCTTGCGGTTTCGCGTGTTCGGCTTGGTCGGCGAGCAACGCCGGCGCGACCACCGGCATCATTCGGCGCAGCTCGGCGAGATGCAAACCGGCGAGCTGGCGCAGCCGGCGGGTCCCGAGCGCAGTCAACCGTAGGCGAACGATCCGGTGATCCTCGGAGTCGGAGTGCCGTTCCACCAGGTTGGCGGCCACCGCGCGGTCGACGAGACCGACGGCGCTGTGGTGCCGGAGCAGCAGCGAATCGGCAACGTCGCCGATCGTCGGGCCACGCGGGTCGTCGTCGCCCCGGATCGCGAGGAGCAACTGGTGCTGCGCGGGCGTCACGCCGATGCCGGTCGCCTGTTCCTCGCTCCAGCGCAGGAAGCGTCTCATGGCGTTCCGGAACGCCAGCAACTGGGCATATTCCGCGTCACTCAGGTCGGCGGCGAGGGCCGTGGGCACGGGTATATCGTACTACGATATGTATCGCCGGGAGAAGTCGTCGGGCCGCATGGAAGCCCTCGCGCTGGGTCGTTCCCCTGCGCTCCTCGGCGCGACGTTGCTCGTCGGGATCGGCAGCGGGATCGTCGGGTCGGCGTATCTCCTCGCGATCCACCTCTTGCAGCACGGGCTCGCCCCGGAGCACTTCGGTGCGGCGGCCGAGTTCGGCGTCCTCGCCGCGGTCGGCGTGGCGGTCGTGCTGTTCGCGCGGGTGCTCGGCAACCCGGGCGACGTCGAGCTGCTCGTCGACAACATCCACGTGTCCGGCGGCGCGCCGAGTGTGCGCTCGCTGCGGTCGCTCCTGCCGATGTCGGTGCTCACGATCTCCGCGGGCGCGGGTGCGGGGCCGGAGGCGCCGCTCGTCACGACGTGCGGCACGCTCGCGACCTGGCTCGCCGGCAGGCGCGGTGCGAATCCGGTCGACACGCGCTGCCTGACGATCGCCGGGATGGCTGCGGCGTTCGCAGTGCTGTTCGGCGCGCCGATCGGTTCGGCGTTCTTCGCGCTCGAGATCCTGCACCGCCGCGGCATGGAGTACACCGAGGCGCTCGTGCCCGCGCTCGTCGGGGCGCTCTCCGGATACGCGTGCTCGGTCGTGCTCACCGGTGCGGGCGTGAAGCCGGTGTGGACGATCCCCGCGGTCGCATCGCTCCGCGCGGTCGACTTCTTGTGGGCCATCGGCGCCGGGGTGGGCGGCGCGGCCGTCGCGATCGTGTTCACGTATCTGGTGCTCGGCCTCCGGCGCGCGTTCGCCTTCGCGCCGCGCACCGTGCGCCCCGTCGTCGGGGGGCTCGTGCTCGCCCTCCTCGCGCTGTGGTCGCCGTACGCCCTGACGTTCGGTGAGCAACAAACCGGGCACGTGCTCACACACCGGCTGGTCGTGAGCGTGCTGATCGTGGCGGTCGTCGCGAAGCTGCTCGGCGCGTCGATCACGGTGTCGTCGGGCTGGCCGGGCGGCTTCATCATCCCGCTCTTCTTCATGGGTGCGACGCTCGGGGAGCTGACGCACCACGGGTTCGCCGACGCGCGCACCGGCATCGTCGTCGCCGCGTTCATGGCCGCGGCCAACGTCGGCGTCACCAAGACGTTGCTCGGCTCGACGCTCGTCGTCACCGAGATGGGCGGGATGCGCCTCTTGCCCACCACGCTGTTGGCGGCCCTCGTCGCGATGATGCTCACCAGCTCGGTCGGGCTCATCGAGTCGCAGCGCGAGCGCACCCCGATGGATCCCACCACCGACAAAACCGACGGCTAGAAGCCCATCGCGCGGAGCATGGAATTGGGCATCACGTCGTGGCCCTGGGCGAGCAGCGCGGCGCGCTCGATGTTGATCGCGTCACGCGGGTCGCGCTCGGGCCAGTCGTCCCAAGGCCCCGGAGGGATGGCGGCCTGGTCGCCGCGTGCCACGGCGACGCAGTGCCGCAGGTATTGCGCGAGGAGCTTGGTCTCCGCCTCGCCGCCGACCGGTCCGTGGCCGGGCACGATCGTGCCGGCCAGCTCGCCGATCGTGTCGACCACGTCGGCCCACGTGGCCGGGTTGCCCTGGAACGCGAGCGGCGTCACCCCGAAGAAGCACAGGTCGCCGGCGAACAGC
>CAZLEC010000186.1:0-7712 GCA_964558245.1 uncultured Burkholderiales bacterium
TCCTCGAATCGGGCGGCGGTTGGATCGGCTACTGGCTCGACCGCATCGACGCGGTATACGGACACACCTTCATCGGTACCCGCGTACCGTTGCAGCACAAGCCCAGCGACTACTTCCGCGAGCGCGTGTGGATATCGTGCGATCCCGACGAACGCACGATCCCGGCGCTCGCCCAACGGTTCGGCGCCGACCGGTTCATGTGGGCCTCCGACTTCCCCCACGCCGATCACACGCCCGAGTACATCACCGACCTCGACGAGCTCGCTTCCGAGTTCGACGACGGGGCGCGCCGCCAGTTCCTCGGCGACAACGCCCGCTCGCTGTACCGCATCACGGTGTAACGCGCTCTTTGGGTCACGACAGAAAGCGCATGCGTTTCCAGACGTCGGCCCAATGGCCGCGGAGGCCATGGCACACGAGGATCGGCTTGCCCTGGACCTCGTTCTTGATGCCGAGGCGGTTGTCGACAGTCGCCACTTGCCGGCAGCTGTCGAAGTACGGCGTGAGGTCGTCGACCGTGTAGCGCACGGCGACGACGGTCGCGCGGTCGTCGGTGGGTTGACCGAAATCGGCGTAGCTGTTGTGCGGGGAAAAGGGGCGAGGCAGGCCGAGCGCGGGACCGTAGAGATCGATCGCACCCGCTTCGCCGTAGCTCGCGGTCAGGATCACGAGCGAGCCCCGTTCCCGGGTCGGGAGCTTGCCGACCACTTCCGCGACTTGCCGCGTCAACTGCGGCCAGCCGACCGTCTCGGCGACGGCCTCGTTCAAATTGGCGGTGCCGGCCGTGACCGGCAGAAGCGGGAGCGCGATCGGCACGCTGATGAGTGCGTTGACGGCGATGAGCCACGCCAGGCGCCGAAGGTCGGTCCGCTGCTCGATGGCGACCACACCGGCGAGCATGACCACGATGGTGAGGGGCGCGATGTAGTAGGGCCGGCCCCCGGTCGCGAAGGTCACCAGGAGGCCGGCGGGCCAGGCCCACAGCAAGGCTCGGAACCGCCGCGCCGATGGTTCACGAGCGAGCCAGCGGGCGCCGTGCCAGAGCACGAAGATCAGCGCGGGCCCCACGAGTACGAGTTGCAACGGCAGCAGCGTCGCTCGGTTCTCGCCACCGAGACGCTTCGACAACACGCGTGCCATCTCGAACTGCGGCCAACCGTGGTGCGACTCCCAGATGAGGTTTGGTGCTGCGATTGCCAAGGCGATCGCGGCACCGACGACGAGCCAACGCGATCTCAGCAGATCCCATCGTCGCTCGATGAGCAGTCCGCAGACCAAGGCCGTGCCGAGCAGTACGAGCAGATTCTTGTTGAGCATCGAGACACCGGCCACGCCCCCGAAGGCGATCCACCAACGGCCGTTCCCGGTGCGCAAGAGTCGCGCGGTCAACCACAACAAGGCCATCCACGCGGTGAGATCGAACACTGCGGTCGACAGGAGATGACCGACCCCGAGCGCAAAGCCGCCGGCAGCAACCGCCGCCGCACCCGCGATCTGGGCCGGGCGGCGACCTCCGAACTCGCGAGCCACGAGTCCACCCAGTGCGACCGTCACCGCGGTCGTGAGCGCCGGCAACAGACGCAGCACCGCGAGGTTGTTCGGAGAAACGGCGGCGGCCACACGCGCGACGAACGGGGTGAACGGCGGCTGATCGACATATCCCCACGCGAGATGCTCACCGGCCACCCGGAAATAGAGCTCGTCGCGGTGCCAGCCGTAGCGGGAGGACACTGCCATCAGGAGCGCCACAACCGCGCCGGCGATCAACAGCACCGGGCGCCGGGCAAACGGCGCCACCTCGCGCACCTCTGGATCAGGCAAGCCCACGACTCCGTGGGTGTCGACCGAGAACCGGCGTCACGATCGGGGAGGCACGTTGGTCAAGCAGTCTCGATCGCGGCGGCGTGCGCGAGTCCGAGCTCGGCGATCGCGGTTTCACGCATCTTGAACTTCTGGACTTTGCCGGTCACGGTCATCGGGAACTCGGAAGTGATCTTCCAGTAGCGCGGCACCTTGAAATGGGCGAGGTGCTCCCGACAGAAGTCCCGCAGCTCGTCTTCCGAAGCCGTCGCGTCTTCGCGGAACGTGACCCACGCCATGAGCTCTTCCCCCATTCGGGGATCGGGCACGCCGATGATCTGCGTCGCCGCGACGGCCGGGTGGCGGAACAGGACCTCCTCGATCTCTCGCGGATAAATGTTCTCACCGCCGCGGATGACCATGTCCTTCAAACGGCCGACGATGTTCACGTAGCCGTCGGCGTCCATGACGGCCAGATCCCCCGTGTGCATCCAGCCGCCGACGTCGACCGCGGCCGCGGTCGCGCCCGCGTCCTCCCAGTAGCCCGCCATCACGAGATAGCCGCGACTGCAGAGCTCGCCCGGCGTTCCCATCGGGACGGTCGCGCCCGTGGCCGGATCCACGATCTTGACCTCGACCTGGGGCAGCACCGTTCCGACAGTCGATGTTCGACGGTCCAGATCGTCGGTCCGGCGCGTCATCGTCGAGACCGGCGACGTTTCCGTCATGCCGTAGGCGATCGTCATCTCGTCTGCGTGCATCTCGCTGACCACCCGCTTCATCACCTCGATCGGGCAGGGCGCCCCGGCCATGATTCCGGTCCGCAAGCTCGAAAGGTCGAGACCACCGAACTGCGGCGACTCGAGCATCGCGATGAACATCGTCGGAACGCCGTAGATGCTCGTACATCGTTCCTCGGCAATCGCGTCGAGTGTGGGTTCGGGCGCGAACGACTCGGCCGGATAGACCATCGTGGCGCCGGAGGCGACACACCCGAGCGTGCCGATGCCCATCCCGAAGCAGTGGTAGAGCGGTACGGGAATGCACACCCGGTCCGCGTCGGTGTACCCGAGCACCTCGGCGATCGAGCGAGCATTGTTGAGGATGTTGTGATGGGTGAGCGTCGCGCCCTTGGGGTTCCCGGTCGTGCCGCTCGTGTACTGGATGTTGATCGGATCGTCGGGATCGAGGCTCGCCGACCGTTCCGCCAAACGATCGGCATCGACTTCCCGCCCTGCCCGCGTGAGCTCGTCGAAGAGGAGATCCTCGGCGCCCGCGGCGCGATCACTCCCGATGACGACCACGCGCTCCAAGTCCGGAAGCTCGCTCCTGACCTCGGCGACCATCGCCAGGTAGTCCGATGTCTTGAACCTCGGCGCCGTCACGAGCACGCGTACGCCCGACTGACGAAGCGCGTACGAGAGCTCGGCGGGTCGGTACGCCGGGTTGACGTTGACGAGGATCGCCCCCACTCGAGCCGCGCCGAACTGCAACACCGTCCACTCGAGGCACGTCGGCGACCAGATCCCGACCCGGTCACCCTTCTCGACACCGATCCGCAACAGACCGAGCGCGAGCGCGTCGGCTTGCTCGTCCAACTCCCGCCACGTCAACCGCACCCCCTGCGCGCGGCTGACGAGCGCCAGACCGTCCGGGAATCGCCGCGCCGTGGCGGCCAGGCAATCTCCGAGGGTCTCACCGGACAGCGGCCGCTCGGACGAGCCCGATGCGTATGACCGCTTCTCACCCGACGTTGACGTGGTCGCGACACCCGACATGAGGACCTCCTGTCGATCGCGCACAGCGTAGAACCCACGAGCCGACGGGCCCATTGACCGGCGCTCCTGCCGGCCAAAGGGTCCGCGCGCACCGGGCCTCGGTCTGCCATTCTGGTTCCGACGAGATGTCAATCCGCTCTGGACCTCGCCGAGATCTCCTCCTATTCACGGGTGCGAGTGCGCTCGAGCCGAGCCGGATAGCAACGATGCCGTGATTCGACATGGCACTCGCACGTCACACATACGAGGTTCGAAACGATGGCCGACCAGGCTGACGAACCGTTAACACCAAAGCTCAGTCGACGCACCCTCTTGAAGCGGGTGCTGCCGGCTTCGGTGCTCGGCGTCATCCCACTCGTCGTACAGCTGCCGCAATCCTTGCTGAGTGCGGCCGCGGCCGCGCCGGCGCCCGCGGCGAAAAACCTTGTCGCCGAGAACGGCACCGGTCTCCGCACTGAGCGCGGCGACAACATCGTGACTTGAATCGAGGCTCGCAACCGCGGCGTTCCGGTCGCACGAGCCGCGATTACTGGTCGATGATGCCCTGCGCGGCAACGACGCGAACGGAGGAGACGCCGGGTCCGGCGAGGAGGGCGGCGTCCGTGAGGTTTCCTCGATAAGAACCACCGACGATCGAGACGTTGTTCGCGTACTGAGAGACGACAATGCCGTACGTCGCGTAGGTACCCATCGAACGGCATCCCATCACGCTGATGTCCTGCGCCGGAGCCCAGCTCGCGCCCTCGATGTGGATCCCTTCGTACGTGCCGTGCGAGCTCAGGGAAGATTCCCGCGCGGAGCAGTTCGACAGCTGCACGTCGGACGAGTTCTGAACGAGGAGTCCGTAGAGATCGGAGTTGTCGGCCAGGCACGTGTCGACACGAGCGCGGTTCGCCGCATACAGCTGCATGCCGTGCTTGCACTGCCAAACCTTGTTGTCGACCGCGTGACTGCCGCTCCCTCCGGAGAGCACAATTCCCGGGGCGTTGTGAAACCAACCGACGTCGTTGCCCCGAACCTCGCAGTCCGTGGCCCGATAGTCGAGCTCGATACCTGACCCCTGCGAATTCGTCGCGTCTCCGCGAATGAGGCAGTTGGTCACGTAGGGATTGGTGCAGCTTGCCGTTCCCGCGGAACCGATACGGATGGCCGACCCGCGCGGTTGATAGAGGTAGAGATGGTCGGCGAAGAAGTCGTCGACGCCGAGGACGTCGATCATGGGCGCGGAGCCACTCTGATTCGCTGCGTTCCCGGAGATCGAGAACCCGATGAGGCGCACCCCGTTGCGTTGCGTGTTCCCGACCGCGTCGCCGACGAGGAACATCGGGGCGTTCACCTTGTTCGCGAGCGTCAGCCCGGACCCGCGTTCTCCGCGCAAGGTGAAGTATTGATACGGGATCGTGATCGTTGCGCCGACGAGATACGAGCCGTTGTTCGGCGTTGCGGGCAGCAGCACGGTGCCACCATTTCCGGCAGCGTTGATCGCGTTCTGGATGGCTACATGGTCGTCGGTCGTTCCATTTCCGGTCGCTCCATACGCGGTGACGTTTGTGTACGGGCCGAGATTGCCGACCTGCTTCGCGCTCAGCGATACCGTCGTACCCGACTGGACGAATGGTCCGATCTCCGCGCCGGCCGGCGGCTTGCCCACAGGAAGTTGACTGATCTTCTCGTCGGCCATGGTCTATTCCTCTACCTCCGTCGTCGAATAACCGCACGGCTCGCCAAGGAACAACTACTGACGCTGGCCCACGCACATTCTCCCTTGCCGAAGACCGACATGGTGAGATGGTCGACACATTTCGTCGTTTCGCGACCGTTTGACATGCAACGATCCGCGGGTTTGTCCGCTTTGGCACCGCGGGCGGGTCTCGCGAGGGCGAAGGCCTCAGGGCCGCCGCGGTGCGAGCTCGGCCGCGATGCGACGGGCAGCCGCGTCGGGAACCAACTCACCGGTATCCACGATCAGGTCGTCGTCGTGCAAGGGCGCCGCGTCGTGCTCGGCGAGCAGCTCGCGCAGCCGCGTCACGTCGACGAGCTTGCGATGCGCGCGGCGCGAGTCGGCGGTGACGCGACGCTCGAGCTCTGCTTGCGGAGCAACGATCTGCACGAACAGCGTCGCACCACCGTTGTCCGCGACCACGTGCGCGGCCTGCTCCGCGAACGCGGCGAAACGAGCGCGCGCGTCGGGCGGGCCCCACGCGGAGCTGTTGGTGAAGATCAGATCGACTCCGACCCGGGCCGCCGTGGCGAACACGTCGAGCCGAAGGCGGTGCAGGACGTGCGTGAACGCGGGCGAGCGGAATTCGAACACGGGCGCGATCGCGTTCACGGTGAGGTGGTTGTGGAACAGCCGCGCCCCGGTCAGCTCGGCCAGTCGCTCGGCGATCGTGAGCTTGCCGGCAGCCGGCGGGCCGTAGAGATACACGAGCGTCGACACCGCAAGCCCGCCTACGCGCCTCGGGTGTGCCGTGCGGCGCCCACCGCTCGGATCGACGAGACCGTCGGCGCTCCCGTGCGCCGGCGACACCAGCGGGTTCCGCTCACGACTCGCCGGTCGACATCGCGGGCTCGATCTGGAGGTCGTAGACGCGTTCGAGCCGGCAGAGCGAGCGATCGACGATCTCGGCGCGGCTGAGGCCCTGGCCGTACGCGGGCGAGACGAGGTCGACGTACACGAGATGATCGTCGTCCCAGACCGCCGTCGTGCCCTTGGGCGAGAGATTGGGAGTTCCGTCGGGGCACACGGTGGCGACGAAGCACAGGCCCTGCTCGCGGACGACCCGCTTCATGTCGTCGGTCAGCATCACCGCGCCGCCCTGTCGCACCTGTCGGCCGCCGCCGCGATCCGCGCGGCCCGGGCTCGTGGCCCGGGCCGTGCGGCGCGCACTCGGATCAGCCGGTGACGACCGGCGTGGTGACGTTGGTGTCGTGGTTGTGGTTCAGACCCTGCGCGGTGATGGTCGTGCTCAGCCAGATCCCGATCATGTCGTCGTGGATGTTGTTGTGACTGATGACCATGTTCGCGGGCACGGCCGAGTAGATGGCGATACCGGTCGTCTGGAAGTCGATCGGTCCGGGAGGGCCGTCGAACGCGTCGCCACCGACGTTGTTGGTCCCGAAGTCGTTGTGGACGATGACGTTGCCGCCGATGTCCTCGCCGCCGGGAAGGTGCGCGTGCATGGCGAGGCCGGCAAGGCCGTTACCCGACGCTTCGTTGTCGACGACGACGTTGTTGTACACCGCCGAGCCGGGTCCCGACCCGAAGAGACCGATCCCCGAGCCGGAGCCGCCACCACCGAATTGGGGCGGGGCCTTGTCGGTGCCGTTGCCGTCGGCGATGTTGTCGCGCACGACGTTGCCGTAGACACCGCCGACCGTCGGGTTCACCGCGGTCACCTGGAACGTGCCGGGATCGAACGTGACGGCGCCCGTGCTGTGCGAGGGCAACACGATGCCGCACTCGCTCAGGTTGTCGTCGACGACGTTGCCTTCCACCAGGTTGTACGAGTTCGGCGCGTAGTCGTCGGTGAGCAGAATGCCATCGGCGTTGCCGTTCACCGTGCTGTCCTTCACCGAGGAGTGCGTCGTGCCGTTGAGGTGCACGCCGCCGCCGCAGTCACCCGGGTACTTGCAGTTCGGCGTCTCCGTGCCGTTGAAGCCCTTGTCGTTGTTGATCGCGGTGACGTCGGCGATGTTCACGTTGCTGAGGACGGGGCCGGCCGCCGGCAGCAGCGCGGCGTCGGTGAGCGCGTCGACACCGGCGAGCACGCCCTCACCGTTGGCGTTCTCGGTCGTGAACCCGTTGACCCACACGTCGGACGCGACCACCTGGATCCCGTTCTCCAACCCGGTCGCGTCGATGATGGCGTTCTGGCCGGTCAACGTGAGCGACTTGTTGACGAGCACGTCTTCCTTGTAGGTGCCGGCGCACACCACGACCGTTCCGCCCGCCGGCGCCGCGGTGACCGCGGCGTTGATCGAGGTGAACGTCGCACTGTCGCACGACCACCCCGAGTTGGTCGGAGACCCTTGCGGCGACACGAAGAGCGTCCCGTTGTGGTCGCGGTCGTGGTGGTGATGCCCGTGATCGGAATCGCCACCGTCGGAGCTATGACCTTGGTTTCGAGAACC
>CAZLEC010000187.1:0-7708 GCA_964558245.1 uncultured Burkholderiales bacterium
ACCCGCCCCCCGGGGGGCATGTGGTGCGGCGGCTGTGTCCCACCCGGCGTGTGGCCCACGGACGCCTCACCCCTACTAGGGCCGGAGGACGGCGCGGGCGACGAGGTCGGTGCCGAAGGCGGTGAGGATCGCGAGGTACAGCAGGCCGGTCGCCGCCATCACCGCCGAGTAGTACCGCTCCTTCAGCGCGTACCAGGTGAGCACGACCAGGCCGATCGTGGTGATCGCGCACGTCGCCCAGATCCAGCCGAGGATCCCGTGGTAGCCGTCGCTCACCGTGCCGTTGAGGACCTGGACCATTCCCGTCGGCCAGAGGAACACGACGATCTCGAACGGCCACACGATCGCGGACCAACGCACGAGCTCCTTCACCGGTCCGCGCTGCAAGCCGGGCTGCACGAGGTACCAGTGCCCGAGGAGCATCGCGTCGCTGACCGCGCCGAGGAACGCGGCGCCCACGAGCAGCCGCACCGCGGCCAACAAGTACGGACCGCCCGCGAACTGCGCGGCGGCGAGCAGACCGAGCGCGCCCAGCACCGGCGCGATCAGATCGAGCGCGGGCGGGAACTCGGCCAGGCGCTCGCGATCCGGCATCTCCGTGGCCTCGCGACCGACCATCGCGGCGACGCGAGCGCGACGATCGGCGCGCAACTCCTCTCGCCCCCGCACTCCCCCGCGCCGGCGCACGACCGACACCGCGAGCGCGACCGCGGCCGACGCCACGAGACCGACTGACCCGGCGAGCGCGAGGCTGCGCGCCGCGCCGAGGTGCTGCGTCGCGAACAGGCCCGCACCCGCGGCGGCCAAGACCCCGAAGACGCATCGCAGCAGCCAGCCGTAGCCGAGGCTCACCTCGCGCCGGCGGGTCGTGACCCAGCAGAACGCGAGGCCGCCCGTCGCCCATTGCAACAAGAACGTCGCGGCATCCAGCCTCACGAGGAGACGCGCCGGTCAGCCGACCCGCGCGAGATCGCGCGGTGCGTCGTTCAGGCGGAGCGGACCGGCATCCGTCGCGACCACGATGTCCTCGAGCCGCATCCCGAACCGTCCGCTGAAGTAGATGCCCGGTTCGACGCTGAACGCGTAGCCCGCCGCGATCGGCACGTCGTTGCCGGAGACCATGTAGGGGTCCTCGTGCGCCTCCTGGCCGATGCCGTGCCCGACGCGGTGGACGAAGAACTCCCCGAGGCCGGCCTCCGTGATGACGCGGCGGGCCGCGGCATCGACCTCCGCGCACGCGGTTCCGACGGTCGCGGCGCGCACGCCGGCTTCTTGCGCCTCGACGAGCACTGCGTAGGTGTCGCGCACGTCGGCCGGCGGCTCACCCGCGTAGAACATGCGCGTGATGTCGGAGCAGTAGCCGTGCATGGTGCCGCCGAAGTCGCACAGGACGATGTCGTGCTCGGCGACGACGCGGTCGGCCGTGGGCTCGTGATGCGGACTCGCCGCGTTCTCACCGGCGGCCACGATCGCGAAATTCGAGCGTTCGTGGCCCCGCTCGAGCATCCGTTCGACCAACTCGCGGTGCAGATCGATCTCGCTCCGACCCACGAACGGGCGGTCGCGCATCTCGGCCGCGATCGCGTCGACCGCGTGGGCCGCGGCCCGGAGCGCTTCGATCTCGGACGCGTCCTTCACCATCCGGATCGGCGCGAGCACTTCGGACGCGCGTTGGAACGCGGCGAGCGGCAGCGCGTGCTGCAGGTCGAGCACGAACCGGGCCCAGGTATGGTCGCCGATCGCCGCCCGAGCAGTGCGCTCGCCGACGAGCCGCGCCACGAGCGCGACAGGGTCGTCGGTCTCCTCCCACGGCACGATCTCGAACAGCTCGGGCCGCGGCGTGACGCGCGGCGCCTCGAGGCGCGGCACCACGAGGTGGGCATCGCCGCGGCGCGGCAGCACGAGCATCGTGAGCCGCTCCAGCGGCATGGCCTCGTAACCCACGAGGTACGGAAGGTCGGGGCCGACCGACAGCAACAGCACGTCGACCCCGAGCTCGTCCATCCGTGCGCGTGCGCGCTCGACCCGCTCGGGGTAGTTCACGGCGCGCTCATTCGCCGGCGACCTCCGGCCCTCGAACGCCCGCGCCCGGCGCATGACCGTTGGAGCCTCCGGCGCGCTGCGGGGCGGGACGCGGCTCGAGACCGCGGATGCCGTCGATGCTCAGCGCGTTCTTCGACGCGCGGTACTCGACGAGCCCGTCGTCGCCCTTGGCGCGCGCCCAGTCGAGCAGACGATCACGATCTTCGACGAGGTCCATCAGGGGCACGGCGTACCCGCAGGAGGTGCTCACCCGGTCGACGGCGACGTCGACGATCGCCCGGCGTCCGGGCAGCTCGGGGAACTTCGGCGCGAGCTGCTCGAATTCCTGCGTCCCGATCTCGTGCACGGTTCCGGCGCCGTAGATGCGCGAGATACGCGGCGCACCGTTGAACGCGCAGGCCATCAGCGTGATCCGACCGTTCTCGCGCACGTGCGCGATCGTCTCGACGCCGCTTCCGGTGAGATCGAGATAGGCGGCCCGGGTCGGCCCCAGGATCCGCAGCGTGTCGAGACCTTTGGGCGACAGGTTCACGTGCCCGTCGCTCCCGGCCGGCGCGGTCGCGACGAAGAACATCGGCTGCTCGGCCCACCACTGCGCGAGATCGTCGGATATCGAAGCGAACCGTTCGGCCACGGACCCAGTATCTCAGCCCGCAGGCGTCGCCAGCCGATCGATTCCCTCACGAGCGTGGTAGCTCGACCGCACCAGCGGCCCCGCCTCCACGTGCGCGAAACCCAACGCCTGGGCGTCGGCCCGGATCGCGTCGAACTCGGCGGGAGTCCACCAGCGGGCAACCGGCAGGTGCTGCGCGCTCGGCCGGAGGTACTGACCGAGCGTCACGATGTCGACCCCGACGGCTCGCAGGTCGGACAGGGCCGACCGGACCTCGTCGGCGGTCTCACCCATCCCGAGGATCAGGCCCGACTTCGTGACGAGACCGGCGTCCTTGGCGCGGGCGAGCACCGACAGCGAACGGGCGTAGCCCGCCGAGGGACGCGCGGCCCGTTGCAGCCGGGCGACGGTCTCGAGATTGTGGTTCAACACGTCGGGACGAGCCGCGAAGATCGCGGCCAGCGAGTCGTCGTCGCCCGCCATGTCGGAGATCAGGAGCTCGACTGCGGTTTCGGGGCTCGCGGCTCGCACCGCGTCGACCGTCGCCGCGAAGACCGACGCGCCACCGTCGAGGAGATCGTCGCGCGCGACACACGTGATCACCGCGTGTGCGAGGCCGAGCGCGCACACTGCCTCGGCGACTCTCCGCGGCTCGTCGAGATCCACCGCGAGCGGCTTGCGCGTGTCGACCTGGCAGAAGCCGCACGCGCGAGTGCAGCGGTCGCCGAGGATCATGAACGTCGCGGTGCGATCCGCCCAGCACTCGTAGATGTTGGGACAGCCCGCCTCCTCGCACACCGTGTGGAGATCGAGGTCGCGAGCAAGACGCTTGAGGCCGAGGTACTCGTCGTCGAAGCGGGCGCGGACCTTCATCCACTCCGGCCGTCGGGCATCGGGGTCGACGGCCGTGTCGACGCCCGCCGCCGCCAACCGGCCGAGGAGCCGCACCGGCGCGCCGGCGCTCTCGCCGCGGGAGAACGGCGCCAGGTCGTGCGCGGCGACCCGCCCGGCCACGTCTTGGCGATCGACACCGGCGGCGCCGAACGCCTCGGCGAACCGCGCGACGACGCGGTCGGCCACCTCTCGGAGCCCGGGCGCGCGACCGAGCAGCCGCGCCATCGACGTGACCCCGCGGTCGGGGATGCCGCACGGCACGATGTGCTCGAACATCGTGAGGTCGGGATCGACATTGAGCGCGAAGCCGTGACGGGTCCGCCCGCGCGACACGCGCACGCCGATCGCCGCGACCTTCTCGTCGCCGACCCAGACGCCGGTGAATTTCGGGACCGCGACCGCCTCGATGCCGAAATCGGCGAGCACCGCGATCAGGACCGCTTCGAGCTTGCGCACGTACGCGACGACATCGCGCTGCCCGGCGCGCCATTCCTCCAACGAGACGATCGGATAGCCGACGAGTTGCCCGGGCCCGTGATACGTCACGTCGCCACCGCGATCGGCGACCACCAGATCCGCGCCGACCGCCGCCGGATCGCGCAGCACGTGCGAGGGATCCGCTCG
This sequence comes from uncultured Burkholderiales bacterium, assembly GCA_964558245.1. GTDB lineage: Bacteria > Actinomycetota > Acidimicrobiia > IMCC26256 > PALSA-610 > JBBQER01. The sequence continues at coordinate 4,175 of CAZLEC010000187.1, forward strand.
CGACCCCAACGTGTAGACGTGCGGGTGCTCCTGTAGCAGCAAGTAGTCGGCGTCACTGCGCTCGTGGATCGCCCGCTGCAACGCCTCGGCCTCGCGATACGGGACCGTCCCGAGCCACCGCGCGCGCAGGACAGAAGAAGGGCTCACGCGAGCTCGGCGTCCCAGTCGCGGGTCTCGAGCACGACACGCACTTCGTTCAGGAACGACGCGGCGTACGCACCATCGAACGCGCGGTGGTCCCACGCGAGCGCGAGCAGGCCGACGTGATGGATCGCGATCGTGTCGTCGCCGTCGGGGCCTTCGATCACCACCGGCTCCTTGCGGATGCCGTCGGTGGACATGATCGCGACCTGGGGCTGGTTGATGATCGGGAGGGTGAGCGTGGTGCCGAACGGGCCCATGTTGGTGATCGTGAAGGTGCCGCCCACGACTTCGTCGGGACCGAGTTGCTTGCTCTTGGCCCGAGCGGCGAGATCGCGAATCTCCCGTGCGATGAGGCGCAGCCGCTTGCCGTCGGCGTTGCGGATCACCGGCGCGACCAGCCCTTTGTACGCGAGGTCGACCGCGATACCCAGATGGAGATCGCGGTGGACGACAAGGGAGTCGCCGTCGACGCTGGCATTGACGTGCGGGTAGTCGTGCACCACGTCGCAGAACGCACGCACGATGAACGGCAGGTACGTGAGCGAGAAGCCCTCCTCGGCCTTCCACGCGACCTGGTTCGCGCGTCGGGACCGTTCGACGCGCTCGAAGTCGACACGTACCGACGTGTACACGTGCGCGCTGGTGGCCTTCGATCGCACCATGTGCTCGGCGGTGCGCCGGCGGATGTTGTCGAACGGGACGACGTCGTCGCCCGAGCCGCGCACCACGGGTGCGGCGGCCGGAGCAGGCGCCGCCGGTGGTGCGGGGGCGGCCGCCGGAGCCGGAGCCGGAGCCGGCACGCTGGGCGTGGGCGCGGGCGCGGGCGGCGGTGTCGTCACGCCTCGGGCACGCGTCGCCTCGGCAACGTCGTTGCGGGTGATGCGGCCGCCTTCGCCGGTTCCGCTGATCTGCGCGGCGTCCAGACCCTGCTCGGCGAGCATGTGGCGCACGAGCGGCGAAGTGACCGGCGCTCCCGCCGCGTTCGAACCGGCCGCGTTGGAGACCGAGGCGCTCGCCACCTCGGGCACGGGCGGAGCGGCGGACGCGGCCCGGGCGGGCGCAACCGGCGCCCAGGCCGGAGCCGGCTTCGGTTCGGGTTGAGGCTCGGGCGCCGGCGGCGCAGGTGGCGGCGGGGGCGGTGACACCGCAGGTGCGGCCGGCGGGGGCTCCGGGGCGGCCGCGGGCGGAGCGGCCGCGGGCGCCGCGCTCCCGGAGTCGGAGATCACGGCGAGGCGTGCGCCCACCTCGACCGTGTCGCCCTCGGCCACGAGGATCTCGGAGACGACGCCGGCGGACGGCGCCGGGACCTCGGAGTCGACCTTGTCGGTGGAGACTTCGAACAACGGCTCGTCGGCCGCGACGCTGTCGCCGACTTGTTTGAACCAGCGCGTGATCGTGCCTTCGGTGACGGTCTCACCGAGTTGCGGCATCGTGACGTCCACGAATGTTCCCTCCTGTGCACATTCGCTAGCCGTGGAGGCTGCGGCCGGTCAGCGCCAGCGCCGACTCGCCGAACAGCTCCGACAGCGTCGGGTGCGCGTGAATCAGCAACCCGATGTCGCCCGGTGTCGCTTCCCAGTTGACTGACAAGTACGCCTCGGCGATGAGCTCCGTCGCCCACGGACCGGCGATGTGCACGCCGAGGATCCGCCCGCCGCGCTCGGCGACGATCTTCACCATGCCGTCGGTCTCGCCGACGATGAGCGCGCGACCGTTGCCTCCCCACCGGTGAACCGACGTCTCGACGTCGAAGCCGCGTTCGGTCGCCTGGGCCTCCGTGAGACCGCAGAACGCGACCTCCGGGTGGCAGTAGATACCCCACGGCACCTTGTCGTATTCGATGGGCAGGGGTTGTTCGCCGAGCATCGTCTTGATCGCGACGATCCCCTCCGAGAACGCCACGTGCGCGAGCTGGGGAGTCGCGACGACGTCGCCGACCGCGTACACACCGTCGGCGCTGGTGCGCATGTTCCCGTCGACGGCGACGAACCCGCGCTCGTCGATCTTCACGCCCGCGTCCTCGAGGCCGATGCCCTCCGAACGCGGCCGCCGGCCGACGCTCACCACCACCTGGTCGACCGACAACGTCTCCTCGCCGTTCTTGCCCTCGAAGCGCACCCCGCAGCCGAACGAGCCGCGATCGAGGCCGACGATCTTCACGCCGGTCTGCACCTTGATGCCGCGCTTCGTGAACGCGCGCACGACGGTTTGGGCGACCTGCTGATCGACGCCGGTGAGCACCTGCGGCAGGGCCTCGAGGATCGTGACCTCCGCGCCGACGTCGACAAGGAACGACGCGAATTCACAACCGATCGCGCCGCCGCCGACGACCGCCACCCGGGTCGGGACGCGGTCGACCTGCAACACGTGGTCCGACGAGAGCACCCGGGTGCCGTCGAAGTCGAAGCCGGGGATCGCGAGCGTGCGCGGCGCCGAGCCAGTCGCGACGAGCACGCTGCGGCCACGAACCTCGGTGCCGCCGGAGACGCGGATCGTGCGCGCGTCGGGTGCGAGCGTTCCGGTACCGGGCACGATCGTGACCTTGCGACCCTTCAGCAGCATCTCGAGCCCGCCGACGAGCCGGTCGACGACCGCCTGCTTGCGCACCTGGGTCTCGCCCAGCTCGATGGTGGGCGAAGACGCGTGCACACCGAACTCGGCCGCACCCCGGACCGTGCGCAGCACCTCGGCGGTTTGCAGCAGCTCCTTGGCCGGGATGCAACCGCGGTTCAAGCAGGTACCGCCGAGCCGTTGCTCCTCGACGATCGCGACGCGCATGCCGGCGGAGGCGCCGTAGAGCGCGGCCGCGTACCCGCCCGGACCGCCGCCGAGCACCACGAGATCGAACTCCGGCACGTCGAGTTCTTCGGCCAAGGCGCCGACCTCTCTCGTCGTCAGCTCCGCACCAGTTGCACGGCGAAGGCTGCGAGGATCAGGAGTCCTGTGAGGCCCGCGAGGACGATGTACGTACGCGTGCTCACGTGGCCGAGACTAGTCCTGCCCATGTATCCGGACGGCAGCCACTACCCTGGTCGGTTCGTGGCTGAGCGCATGCAGCGAATGGTCGGGATGGCGCGCAAGCTGCCCCTCCCCGAAGGCACGTTCGCAGTCGGCGCGGGCATCGCGGTCAGCGGCGTAACGGCCTACGCCTTCCAGGTGCTGGCCTACCGGCAGCTCACCACACCGCACAACACGATCGACTACAGCGCGATCTTCGGCTTGTGGGTCGTGGTGTTCATCCTCACGCCCGGCTTCTTCCAACCGCTCGAGCAGGAAGTCGGGAGGGCACTCGCGCACCGGCGGGCGCAGGGAATCGGCGGGGCGCCCCTCGTGAAGCGCGCCGCGACGCTGGGCGCGATCCTCGCCCTGCTCGCGGTCGTCGGCTCGGTG
>CAZLEC010000188.1:0-7699 GCA_964558245.1 uncultured Burkholderiales bacterium
CCCTTTCGGCGTGGGCTGACGAAGCCTCCGAACCCGACGTGTTCACCCTTGGGGCACACAGCGTTCGCCGACCCGAAGCTGTGTACGACGACTGTTTTCGTACTCCGAGACGCGAACGCCAGTACCGGAGCCGCAAGCGCGACGCATATCACCCCAACCACGACCGACCCGAAGACCGTAGCCCTGAGTGTCGATCGAGTGTTTGTCGCGATGTTTCTCATCGTGTGCTCGTTTCGTTGTGGCGGTTCGCATTGGATAGTCCTGTGCAGTTGGCTGACAGGACGAAGACGTGCCGACGTGGCCGAGCCGTGGATGGCTTCGGATCGACGGGTAGCGACGCGGCGTCAGCCGCTTGTGGCGATCGCGTTGCCGTCGCCGACGGTCTTGCAGAGCGATGCCGTGATGCACGACACCCCCGAGAAGTACTGGGGAGGCGCCCCTTGTGCATCCCAGCCGTCGACAGCGCTCATCCGCGACCACACTGTCCCGTTCCACGACTCGGCGAGAGGAACGTTGTATCCCACCGCGACACATGCAGTTTGCGACACACACGAGATGCCCCACACCGCGGCACCGATTGCCTTTCCGGTGACGCCCGAGGGGTGCCCCATGATCGTCCACGCGCGACCGTTCCAATGTTCGATCAGCGCGCCCGTTTCCGCCTGCCCGCCCGCCATGCACCACGTGGGCGACACGCAGTCGACGGCATACAGAATGACAGGCGGGTACGAACCCGGATGTGGGCTCGGCGCGATCTTCCAAGCCTTGCCGTTCCATTCCTCGACCAACGCGGCCGCCCCGCGCGACCGCGAAGTGTTGTAGGCGTAGAAGCCGACCGCCACACACCAAGTCGGCGACACGCACGCTACGCTCGTCAACCCCGTGCCGAGGCCCATGAGCGGGCTCGGGACGACCGACCACTTCGTGCCGTTCCAGCGTTCGACCAGAGCCGGGCCAGTGCTCTTGAGGGCTGAACCGACCGCGATGCAAAACTGGCGCGACGTGCACGACACGCCTGTGAGGTCTCCGTGAGCTACGGGGCTCGATACCGGGGACCACGCCCGGCCGTTCCAGCGTTCGATGAGCGAGTTGGGCCTGTCGACGTTGTTTCCCACGGCCTGGCACCAGTCCGACGCGATGCACGACACGCTCGTCAGCTCGCTCGACTTCGGACCTGAGGTCGGCGCGACGGTCCATACCGAGCCATCCCCCGACTCGGCGTACGGCTTGGACGCCAGCCCCTGCGTCTCGTCGCTCTCGTAGCCGACCGCCGCGCACCAGCCGGTCGAGGTGCACGACACCGCCGAAAGTGTGAGACCGTCGCGGGTGCGGCCGGCCTCGAGCCTCCACGGGCCTGCCGCCGACGCGGGCGCGGCCGCGACGAGCACGAACCCGGCGGCGAGCGCCGCCGCGTACCGCCACCTCAGCCGGCCGCCACGGATCCCCGCCACGGGACACCCCCCTCACGCGAGTCCCGCTCGAATCGCTCGAATCGCTCGAATCGCAGGCTAATCGGGCGTGTGCGTCGGCGCTAGAGCTTCGACACAGCCGGCGACCTTCGCCGAGCGGCACGCCGGTTGCCCACCCTGGAGCGTTGTCGCCACCACGCCCGAGTGCGCGCTCGGTTGACGACACGAGTCGAGCCACGCCGACCTGACCGCTCGACGAGCCGAGCGGAACGCACGCGTGATCACGTCGGGATGCGCGAGACGCGTTGACGTGACGTCACCCAAATGAGGGCTCGTGATCGACCGTCGTGATCGCCTGTCGTACGAGGAGTCGCGCGCGGTCGAGGTCGAGGTCTTGCCGGCGCAGCCCGCACAGTTCGGCACGGCGGGATGTCGGGCGGGCGCGGCGTGCAGATGCGTGTTCGTCGTTCACTGTGCAATGATCCGTGTACGGGGCGGCGTTCTGTGATGGTTGGCGGGTATCGCCTTGGGGGTCGGCGTGCGGCAGCGGAGTGTGGGTTGGGGTAAGTCGAACGCGGGCCGGCTCTTGATCGCGCTGGTCGTGTCGGCAGGATCAGTGGCAACGACGATCCCGTCGTCGGTCAGCGCACGGTCGGCGTGGGGAGCGGTGAGCTCGGGCCCAACGCTGTTCGTACCGACCCAGCAGTTCGCTGACGTTGGCTCCACGCAGCTAAAGACCAAGACGAGCGTGACGCCGGTTCTGACCGGTACGAACCGCGCCGGCGCGCCGATCGCGACCGGCAGCGTTGTGAACAGTTGGACGGATGCGATCGCGATCGCTCCTGATGGACGGACTGCGTACGCGTTCGGGGCCGAAGCCGACGGCCTCGTACCCATCGACGTGGCGACGGGCACCGCGGGATCGCCGATCACGCTCCCGATCCGCAACGACATGGTGCAGTACCGCGGCGACATGGTTGCGATCTCGCCCGACGGAACTACCGCGTACGTCGCCGGCGGCGAAGACGACGACGTGATTCCGGTCAACCTGGCGACACGGACGGCAGGCCGACCGATCACCCCTTACTCCGGAAACCCAACTCCCTTCGTTGACGTGGAAGGCGTCGCGATCACTCCGGACGGCAAGAGCCTGCTTGTGACCAAGAGCGACCGCACGATTACGACCGTCGCGATCTCGACCGGAAGAGTTGTCCGGACCGCCAAAGTCCTCGGGTTTCCCGACGCGATCGTGATTGCGCCGGACGGTCAGACTGCGTACGTCGTCGCTGCAAACACGGTCATCCCCTTCGCAGTCGCGACCCTCCGCCACAGCGCGCCGATCCAGATCCACAGGCTCATCACCGACATCGCGATCGCCCCCGACGGTCGAAACGCCTACGTCATCAGTCTCGAGAATCAGCTGACGGTCACTCCCATCAACCTGGCGACGAACACGGCCGGGCAACCCATCAAGACAACCGCCATAGTCGATCCACTCTCCATCGTCGTGTCACCAGACGGCGCGACGATCTACGTCGAGACCTCCGGTTCCGATACGAGGAAGTGGAACAGCGTGATGGCTTTCGACAGGTCGACCAAGCGATTGCGTACGACGACCAGTCTCGACAGCGCTCCGAACTTCGGTTTCGGTCAGTTCTCGGATCAGATGGCCATCACTCCCGATCAAGCGCCTGTCGCGGTCTTGTCCGTGACTCCGGGCGCGGTCGGCTCCGCGACGAAGTTCAGCGCAGCCGGCTCAGCCGGTCCGACAAGCCCGATCGTGTCGTACCGGTGGAACTTCGGTGACGGCACCACCGCGACCACCACCGCTCCGACAACGACTCACGTCTACCGATCGGCGAAGACGTATTCCGCATCCGTCATCGAGACCGACAAAGCCGGAACCTCGACCCAGAAGGTCTTCACCGGCCAGACGATGAGCCGAAACGGCGGACCATCGGCCACTGCGACCGCAGCCGTCGTGATCTCGTGATCACCGGAGGACTGCAGTCCCGGTCAACGGAGACCGGACTTCTGCCAATTCTGTAGAAGGCACCTTGACGGTGCGAGACCCGCAGGAACGGCCGCGCGGCGGTCGTACAAGAAGATGAGGCCGATGTGGTCCGCAGAGCACAACATCTTCGCCCGAGTAGATCGCCACGTGCGCGCCGATGCGCGGTCATGACCGCGATCATCTCGAGCGCGCTGGTCGTCGGCCTCACGGTCGCCCCGGCGTCGAGCGCGAGTTCAGCCCTGGCAATAGTGCCGAGTCCCAACGCGACGACCTTGCCATATTCCCAGCTCGGGGGTGCGACATGTGCCGGCGTCAACAACTGCTTCGCCGTCGGACGAGACGAGAACGGGAGCGGCTCGGTTTCAACGGCCCTCGTGGAACATTGGAACGGCACGGCCTGGTCACTGATGCGCAGCCCGAACCCAACCGCGTATCCCTCGGTCGCTCTTTCCGATGTGGCGTGTCCGAGCACGAGTAACTGCTTCGCCGTCGGACTGGACGAGAACGCGAGCGGCTCGCTCTCGACGACCCTCGTGGAACACTGGAACGGCACGGCCTGGTCACTGATGCCCAGTCCCGACCCAACAGGACCGCTCGCGCCCTCGCTTTCCGATGTGGCGTGTCCGAGCACGATCAACTGCTTCGCCGTCGGCCAGGCCTGGAACGAAACCGCGTCGATCGCCAAGACACTGGTGGAACACTGGAACGGCACCCGCTGGTCGATCATGCCCAGCCCGAGCGCAGGCAGTGACGAGCTGACCGGTGTGACGTGTCCCAGCATGAATAACTGCTTCGCCGTCGGCGACGACATAAACCAGGAGACAGGGGCCTGGGTGGCGTTGGTCGAGCACTGGAACGGCACCCGCTGGTCGATCGTGCCCAGTCCCAAGCCGAACGCGATCATCGCCGAACTGAGCAGCGTGTCGTGTCCGAGTGCAACCAACTGCTACGCCGTCGGCGACTACGGCGGCAGCGGCGACTCGTTGATCACCCGGACCTTGGTCGAGCACTGGAACGGCACCCGCTGGTCGATCGTGCGCAGTCCGAACGCACCCACCGAAAGCAACGGTGAGGCGTCCCTTCTTATCGGGGTGGAGTGCGCGACCACGACCGACTGCCTTGCCGTCGGATACGACACTCCGAACAGCACCGCGGTTGCGAGGGCTTTGGTCGAACACTGGGACGGCACCAGTTGGTCGATCGTGCCGAGTCCGCACCCAACCGGGCAGGCCGCGGCGCTGCTCTATGGGGTTGCGTGTCCGAAGGCGAGCAACTGCTTTGCCGTCGGATGGGACTTCAACGCGGGCCTCTCGGTCGCGAAGACACTCGTGCTTCGCTACGCCTGACACTGGTCCGTTCCCGGCCCACTCTTTCTCCCGGCACGAACGCCATTCGGGAGGATCTCGAATCGCGGCGGTGGCATTGTTGGTCACCAGCGGTGACCGATCGCGACGACGAGAGCGATTCCAAAGGTGGCGAGGAGCGCGACGCCGATGACGAGACTGATCGGATCGGGTTCTGACTTGCCGGTCCGAGCCTGCCAAACCTGGCCGAGGATCAGACCGGCACCGCCCCAGCAGCCGGCGCACGCGACGGCTATGAACCACTGCATCCCGTCGGCCCTTTCCGCTCGTCGGGTGACCGGCCCCGTGGAAGCGATACAGACGCTCTATTCACGAAAGCGGAACACGCCGTCGGTGCGTAGTCGTTCGCTGAACGCGGCGGTGTAGGCGTCGTGCGGCGACTCGCGCACCATACGGTCGAGGGCCTCGGCATCAGCGCCCACGAGAATGCGCCACTCGTCGTTGCGCACACCATCGAGGATCACGGCCGCCGCCTGCTCGGCGGTCACGGGCGCGGCATCGCGGAACATCTTCGCCATGCGCGCCATGCCTTGGCGGATGTCGTCGTCGCTCGCGCCGCTCACGTCGAGGCCGCGGCGGGCGATGTTGACGCGAGCCTGCTCCACCTGTTCCTCTGTGAGCTCCTTCGGCTCGCGCCCGAAATACCGGCTCGAGTTGATCACGATCGACGTCCCGACGTGTCCGGGCATCACCACCGATGCCCGCACGTGCGGTGCGTTGTTGGCGAGGTCGACGATCAGCGCCTCGGTAAATCCTTTCACCGCGAACTTGGCCGCGCTGTACGCAGTGTGCGGAATGCCCGGACCCAGCGTCGCCCAGAAACCGTTCACGCTGCTCGTGTTCACGATGTGGCCTTCGTCGCTCGCAACGAGCATCGGCATGAACGCGCGCGTCGACGCGTACACGCCGCCCCAGCACACCGCGAAGGTGGCGTCCCACTCGGCGCGGTCATCGAGCAAGAAGCTGCCGCCCCCGCCGATGCCGGCGTTGTTGAAGAGCAGATTGATGTGCTCGGTGTGGTGCTCGTCGGCGACGGCATCGCGGAACGCGATCACCTCGGACTCGTCGGAGACGTCGGCGACGAACGTCGTCACGCGCGTACCGGCCGGTGCGCCCGTCTCGCATATCGACCGCGTCTCGTTCATGTCATCCGCCGAGACGTCGCACATGGCGAGGTGACAACCGGCGGCGGTGAGCTGACGGGCGAGCGCGCGTCCCATGCCGGTGCCGCCGCCGGTCAATACCGCGATACGTCCTTCGAAATCCTGCATCTCGCGATCTTGGCACGCACCTCGGGTCGGCGGTGGGCTCCCTGCGGTCGTCGCGGCAGCGCCGCGCGCATCCTGAAGTCGTGGACCGGCCAGTTGCGCTCGGTCGCGATCTGGCGCAGGGGGCGGTCGGGATTCACGGCGTGCGGGTGGGCAACCGACTCGAGCAGGGGTAAGTCGTTGATCGAGTCGCTGTAGGCGCTGCAGACGTCGAGGTCGAGATGCTCGCGCGCGGCCAGCGCGCAAACGGCCGCCGCCTTGGCCGGTCCGTGCAAGACGTCGCCGACGAGTCGTCCGGTCCACGCGCCCTGCTCGACCTCGGCAACGGTTCCGAGGGCGCCTTCGAACCCGAGCCGCCGGGAGACGATCAGGGCGAGCTCGATCGGCGCCCCCGTGACGAGCCACACCCGATCTCCCGACGCCGCGTGTCCCTCCGCCAGACGGCGCGTTCCGTCCCAGATCCGCGGCGCGAGGCGTTCGTCGTACACGTGCTCGCCGAGCGCCACGACCTCGCCGACGTTCAGGCCGGCGCAGAGCATGAGCACTCGCTCACGCGCTCCGGCGATGTGGTCGACATCCTCGCCCCGCCAGCGAAAGGCGGCATGCTGCGCGGCGTGGCGCACGATGTCGCGCCGGGTGATCAACCCGTGGCGCACCATGCCGCTGCCGACGTGGAACAACGCCGAGCCCTTGATCAGGGTGTTGTCGACGTCGAAGAATGCGGCCCGCCTCATCGCCGGGCGAACCGCTCCGAGCCGACGCACGAACTGCCGCGCATACCTTGATCATCGTACGCTCCGGGCGAAGTCAGAAGCTCGGCAGTTGTCTCGTTACGGCGAATTCATCCGGGCCGCGGGTGTCCGAGGATTGAACGGCGTCCCAACTCTCGGTGCTTCACGCCGGATTGCCTCGTGTGGCCTCGTCGCGACTCCGATGATCCTGGTGTCTCGCGCCCCGGCATTCGAGGATGTGGAGATCCGGATGGCCGTGCTGTTGATCTGGCTCCTGTCGGCACTCATCGGCTGGAACTTCGGCGCCCGTCGGCACACGCGTCGGGGCGCCGAAGGACTCCTCCTCGGACTGTTCCTCGGCCCCGTCGGGTTGGTCGTCCTCGCCGCGCTCGGCCCCAGCCGCGCCGCGCGCCGAGAGCAGATCGACGAGCTCGTCGACGCGGCCTCGCGGGCGCGGGATCCGGGCACGCGATCCGATGCCGACCGTGCGCACCGAGACCGCCTCGCGGGGGCGCGCTGACGAGAAGCGGCGAGCGGTTGCCGGGCCGGGTGCGGGCCCGCGCACAGTCGCGCCCTGCGCCCGGCGCGGCGCGGCGCTCGCGGAGATAGCGTCCCGCCGCATGTCGGTTCGGGGGCGACGCGATCGACCGAGGTCCGGGGGCGCAGGCTCGGATTCGGCGAGCCCGGTGGCGATTCCACTCGACCGTCGCAGCCTCGGGGGCATCGCCGCGCTTGCGCTCGTCGTGCGCGTGGCCTACGTCGCCGTCTTCATGCGCGGGTACGTGCCCAACAGTGACGCCGACAGCTACTTCGCCATCGGCCGCGCCGTGAGCAAGGGGCAGGGCTACGTCTTCACCCTTCCCTTCGAGTTCGTGCACGCCACTGCGATACGCCCGCCGCTCTATCCGACGGT
>CAZLEC010000189.1:0-7685 GCA_964558245.1 uncultured Burkholderiales bacterium
TGGTGAGGTTGAGCATCCAGGCGTCGGGACAGATCTCCTCCATGTCGCGCGCGATCCCGACCATCACGGGCACGGCGCGCAGCGTGCGGCTCACGCCCGCAGGACCCTGGTCGCCGACCGAGAGCTTGATGCCGTGGCGCGCGGGGATCTCGACGTCGTGACGCATACTGTCGAAGCCGCCGGTGGAGATCGCGACCACGACGAAGTCGGCACCTGCGAGCGACGCGCGCTGATCAGTCGTGTGGCTGACCTTCCAGCGCAGGTTGCGCACGCGGGCGAGATGCTCGGCGTATTCGGCCATGCGGGGCAGCGGCGCGGGATTGACGTCCTCGAGCACGATCTCCGCTTCGTGCAGCGATCGCGTGTTCGCGATGTCGTTGAGGAGCGACGGCGCCCACTGGTTGCTCCCACCGCCGATGATGACGATGCGCGGTGCCACGGCAGTCCTCCCTCGAACCGGTCAGGCCTCGCCCGCTCGGCGCTCGACCTCGAGCCACAATGGCATGCCGACCGGCTGCTCGGCCTCCTCCACGAGGTGGGCGACGAGGCCGGCCGTGCGCGCGATCAGCACGACGCCGCGGGCGCTCGACGGCGGCAGACCGAGATCGACGAGCGCCGCGCCCCCCGCGCCCGCGCCGTTGACCGGGAGGTGCTTCCCGCTGCGCTCCTCGTTGACGACCGCGACGTGCTCGAGCAATCGGAGGTGCGGTCCGAGCAGGCCCTCCTCGCGGGCGATCGCATACAGGCGCGGCGTGCGCGGGTCGACGTCCTTGTGCACCGGATGGCCGAGGCCGGGCACGCGTTCGCCTGCCGCCCGGCGCGCGTCCACGGCCCGCGCCGCGATCGCGTGCAGCGCCGCGTCGTCGGGATCGGCCGGCGCGTCGTCGTCGCGCAGCGCGTCGAAGAGGAACTGCGCGGTGTCGCCGGCCGGGCCGAGGAACACGCTGCCCGCGCCGAGCAGTCCCGCGGCGACGGCGCCTTGGATCGCTTCGGGCGCCCCGGTGTAGGTCAGGCGGGCTGCGAGTGCGCTCGGGGTGAGGCCGTGGTCGGCGAGCGAAACCAGCACCGCGTCGAGCAGCCGGCGCTGTTGCGGGGTGGGCTCCCGGCGCGTCACGAGCAGGTAGGAGAGCTCGGTGAGCGTGAGGCGGCCCATGATCTCCGTCGGAAGATCGCGGCCGGCCACGGTGATCGCGTCGCGCGTGGATCCCCCGATCCAAGTGCGGGCCCAGTCGGGAGCGGAAGAGTCGGGAGTCGGGGGTGTCATGAACGGGGAGATTGCCCGCGCGGGGCGTCGAAGTCCATTTCGGCAGTCGTCCGCTCGGTCGAGAGCTTGTGCTTCGCGAGCCGGTCGGTGGCCGTGTGCGGCAGCTCGGCAACGACCTCGATGAAGCGCGGCACCTTGAACGCTGCGAGTTGCCCGCGCGCGAACGCGTGCACCGCGGCGAGATCGGGATCGCGCCCCGGGGTCGCCACCACGAACGCCTTGACGTCCTCCTCCGAGAGGTCCGACGGAACCCCGATCACCGCCGCCTCGGCGACGTCGGGGTGGCGTTCCAAGACGGCTTCGACTTCCGTCGGCGAGAGGTTCTCGCCGCGCCGGCGGATCACTTCCTTCTTGCGCCCGAGGAACGTGTACGTCTCGTCGTCGTTGACGCGCACCAAGTCGCCGGTGCGCAGCCAGCCGTCGACGATCACCGCTGCGGTCTCCTCCGGCATCTCGTAGTAACCCCGCATGATCACCGGGTTGCGCAGCTCGAGCTCACCGGTCTCGCCGGCGCCGACGACCCGACCGTTGTCGACGGCGCGCGCGTCGTTCACGTGGCCGAGCACCGGATGCTGGCGGGCCGAGCCGAGCGTTCCGTACGGTCGTTCGCCGTGCCGCCACACGAGCGCGTACGGCGACTCCGACAAGGCATAGCCGCACACGATCTCGAATCCGAACCGCTCCTCGATCTCGAGTTGGTGCTCACGGTCGGGCGACGGGCCCGTGTAGCACCGGCGGATCGGGTTGTCGGCGTCGTCGGGCCGTCGGGGTTGGCGTACGAGGATCTCGAGCATCGCGCCGATGCTGTTGAACTCGGTGGCGCCGAACGCCCGGGCGTGGTCGAGGAACGTGCTCGCCGAGAAGCCGGCAAGGAGCGCAAGGCTCGCGCGCGCGTACATCGATCCGAGCGTGGAGTACGCGGGCGCGTTGATGTGGAACAGCGGCAGCGAGGTCATGAGCCGGTCGTCGGCGGTCAGCTGCATCCAATGCGGGAAGCCCTCGCCCGCCATGACGTACGCGAGGTGCGTCTGCATCACGAGCTTCGAGCGGCCGGTCGTGCCCGACGTAGGGATCATCACCGCGACGTCGTACTCATCGATGTCGGCCGGGCCCCGGCCGTCGGGCTCGGTGTCGTACAGCGCGGATACGTCGGCGTGGCCGACGGCCCCGCCCGCCTCGGCGACCGCGGCGTCGACGGTCGGGGCGAGCGTCTCGTCGGTCACGATCAGGGCCGGCTCGACCTGGTGCACGAATCCCGCGATCTCCGCGACGGAGCCCTTCGGGTTCACCGGCACTTGAATCGCGCCGACTTCCATCAACGCGAACCAGCTCAGCAGGTAGTCGGCGGTGTTGCGCGGTGTCACGAGCACGCGATCGCCGGCCTGCACGCCGCGCTCGCGCAACGCGCTCGCCGCCCGCTCGACGCGTTCCAACATCTGCGCGTAGGTGAGCTCGCCGTCGGGCGTGAGCAGCCAGGTCTTGTCGCCCGCGTCGGCGACGGCGGCGCGGATCAACGCAGGTATCGAACGAGCCACGCCGAGAGCGTACGGGCTGTGCGATGAGGGGCTCGATGCCGGTCGGCGTCGTTGCAACGCCGGCGAGCGCCGGGCCCCTCATCGCCCCCCACTGATCCCGTTCCGACCGCCCGCGCCGATTGCGTCACGAGCCGACGTCGAGGACTGTACGACACGAGCGCGCAAAAAGTTCGGCGGCACTTCGCGCTCGGGCGAATTCTCCGGAATGGCGCGCCGGCAACGCGCGCGACACGCTCGCGTCAGCTGGGGCAGACGGTGACAGCGATGTCTGAGAGCCCGGTTGGCATGTACTGATCAGGGTTCGCGACACCCGCGAATCGATCCGCGATCCAGTGGATCATGTCGTCCGTCGACGGTCCGATCACGCCGGCATGACTCTGACCAGGGTAAATCCACCGCTCGAGATCCTGGTCGATGTTGCACAGGTGGGTTGCCAAGATCTGCGTGGACACGACGGGGATCTGCTCGTCGCTGCCGCCCTGGATCATCAGCAGCGGCGCGGCGCTCGCCGTGGTGAAATTCTGGGGGTCGTTCGCCTGAAGGACCTTCTTCCACGCCGGCACCGTGAACGGATCGGCCTTCACGAGATTCGTTGTCGGGATGTTGTCGAGCTGCTGCGCGAGATATCCCGAACAGCCCTTGTCGAGATCGGCGACGTACTTCAGGCCGAGCGGCGTGAGCACTTCGTCGAGGGGTGCGGCCTTGTTGCCGTAGGCGGCATTCAGCCCGCCGGCCGCCATCAGCAGGTAGTAGCGGTACGGGCTCGACTTCAAGAACTTGTAGATCAGGCTGAACTGTGAAGGTGGCGCGCCGGCCACGACACCTTGCAACTTCAACGCCGGGGCGTACGCGGCGCCGATGTGCAGCGCGAACATCGCCGTCTGGCCGCCCTCGGAGTGCCCCCACACCACGTAACGGTTGCTCGCGTGCGCGGCCGGCAACTGCCGGGCGGCGCGCACGATGTCGATCGTGTTGCGCGCGGCACTCACCCCCGCGAGGTACGGCATGAGGCCGGGCGTTCCCTCGCCCTGATAGTCGCTCGCCGTCACCACCCAGCCCTGGTCGAGCAACGCGTTGGCTTCCGGCACGGCGGAGTCGGGCGCGAGCGACGGCGCGCAGATGTCGGCCATGCCGTTCGTGCCGTGACCCCACGTGACCACGGGGAAGCCACCGGCCGGCGGCGTGCCGTTCGGCACGGCGATCACGCCGGTGACCACTACGGGGTGATTCGTCACGCTCTCGGACATGTACATGACCCGGTACAACGTTCCGTCGAGCCCGGTCACCGCGATCTTCTGCGACTTCACGAGCTTGCCCGCGACGGTCGGCAACGGTTGCGGCACCGAATAGAACGCCGGCAGACCCTTCGGCGCGGGGATCGCCGCTGACTTCGGGGCGGCCGCGCCCGGTCCGGCTCCGATGACGCCGACGAGCGCGGCGACGAGCGCGAGCGCGCCCCCGACCGTCACCGCTCGACGCTTGGGCATCCGGTTCGTCATGGGCGGGCTCCAGTCGTCAGAGATCGAGCTCGGTGAGGTCGACCGGCCGGCGCCCGGCCGCGCTCCGGTACGCGGCCTCGACCAGACCGTGGGCGCGAAGGGCGTCGTCCACGTCGGGGCTCGGTGCCCGGCTGTCGCGCAACGCGCTCGCGAACGCGTGGTGCGCGAAGTACTGGTACACGAACACCTGCCGGTCGGGGTCGAAGCCGTCGGCCGCGAACGCCTCGCGCCGCATCTCCTCCACGTCGTATCGCTGCGCGTGCTCCTCGTCGGCTCGGTGCACGAGAAACGAGTCCTCGGGCGCACCGACGACGAAGTCGGTCGTCAACTCGAGCGACGCCCGTTCGAAGAACACTTCGAGGCGACGCTCCTCTCGGTGCTGCACTCCGTTGAAGACGGTCACGAGATTCCCGACGACCCCGTTGCGATGCTCGATCGTGAGCGCGGCGACGTCTTCCACCGAATATCCGAACAGGCTCCGTGTCGACGCGTAGACGCGCTCGACCGGACCGAACAACCACCCGAGGATGTCACACGAGTGGATCGAGTGTTCGAGCAGCGCGCCCCCGCCCGCCTCTGCCCGGTCGGACCTCCAGCTCGAATGGCCGGCGACGACACCGCCCGTCGGCCAGAACTGGTCGTCGCGCAACGTGTACGCCATCGGAGCGCCCGACTCCGACGTCTCGACCATGGCCCGCAGCCGCCGGATCAGCGGGTGGAACCGCGACTGGAAGCCGACCTGCACGGGCAGTCCCGAGTCGCGGACCATGCCCACGATGTCGCGAACGACGTCGAAGGTGGGAGCGAGCGGCTTCTCCGTGAAGCACGGCTTGCCCGCCTGCAGGATCGCCGCGACGTAGTCGCGGTGGAACCGCGTCGGCGTGATGTTGACCACCGCGTCGACATCGGGGTCGTCGATCACGGCGAAGCAGTCGGCGCCGGTGCGCTCGACCCCGCCGAGAATCTGCACGACGCGCTCGACGCCGCCGGGATCCGGATCGGCCGCGGCAACGACGCGCACGAGTCCGTCGTCGGTCAGGAATCGGAGCGCCGCCGCGTGCGCCTGGGCG
Source organism: uncultured Burkholderiales bacterium (assembly GCA_964558245.1). Taxonomy (GTDB): domain Bacteria; phylum Actinomycetota; class Acidimicrobiia; order IMCC26256; family PALSA-610; genus JBBQER01. The sequence goes on from CAZLEC010000189.1 coordinate 5,369, forward strand.
ATCGAACCGCACCCGACGATCCCGAGCCGGAGGGGCTCGCTCACGAACTGCGCGAGAAGCTCGGGGCCGCGTCCGACTCGCCGTGCAACGCCTCGAGCGGGTCGCGCAGATCGCCGTAGTAACCCAAGGCGTACGCGCCGCGCTGGTAGCCCGCGAGCCGCGCCAAGGGCTCGGGCAGCTCGCGCGCCACCTCGGGCGGGCACGCGAGATATTGGTTCTCTTCCTGGCGCAGCCACGAAAGCGTGTAGCCGACGTTGATGCCGCGCCGGGCGCGCGCCGACCGATTGGCGCCGCCACCGTGATAGAGCGATCCGAGGTAGACGAGCACCGAGCCGCGCGGCATCTCGGCGGCGACGGTCTCCTCGTTGGCGGGCCGGAGCTTGTCCTCCCACTGGTGGCTGCCGGGGATCACGCGCGTCGCGCCGTTCCCCTCGGTGAACTCGCTCATCGCCCACATGGTGTGGCACTCGACCTCGAACCCCGAAGGGAACGGGAAGAAGTCGAACGCCCATTGGTCGCGATGCACGAGCTGCGCCGGCTCCCCGGGGCCGATCTCGATCACCTGCGTCAGGTGCAGCTGGTAGCTCGTCGCGTGATCGCCGAGCACGCGATCCAGCGTTCCGAGCACGAGCGGGTCGGCCGCGAGGTCGCGAAAGCTCGGGCTGCGCGCGAGCAGCGAGCCCGTGCGCCGCGTGTTGTGGCCGGTGAAGTCGTCGGCGCCGGGCGCGGTCGCGCGCAAGTAGTCGTCGAGCTCTCGCTCGATCCGGTCGAGCTGCGCGTCGCTCGCGAGGCCTTCCACCACCGCGCAGCCCTGTTCACGGAGCGCCGACTCCACGGCCTCGGCGGTCGCACCGGCATCGAGCCTGGGGATCTCGTTCACGGTGTCATTGTCGCCGATCGCGACCGGCCGCGCACCTCAGCTCGGACACGTCGACGTCTCGATGCCCGCGAGGCCCGGAAGAACCTCGCACGCGCCCCCGAACGTCGAAGCACCATCGGAGGAGCCTACGCTGCGCCCATGACCGAGGCCGCTGACACCGAGACCGTCGAGCGATTCATTCCCGCCCCTCCCGAGGCGATCTTCGCGTTGCTCGCCGACCCGAGTCGCCATCACGACATCGACGGATCGGGTTCGGTGGGCGCGGCCAAGGCCGGCGCGCAACGGTTGAAGCTCGGCGACACGTTCGGCATGTCGATGAAGCTGGGCATCCCCTATTCGATGGTCAATGAGGTCATCGACTTCGAGGACAACCGGCGCATCGCGTGGCAGTCGCACTCACCGGGCCTGATGGGAAAGATCGCCGGCGGGCGCATCTGGCGTTACGATCTCGAACCGGTCGACGGCGGAACGCGCGTGCGCGAGACGTGGGACATCTCCCAGGAGAAGGTCACGAAGGTGCTCCTACGGGCCGGCAAGGTCCATCAGCACACGCGGGAGTCGATGGAGAAGACACTCGAGAACATCGAGAAGCTGCTCGCGAGCTCGTAGCTCCTCAGAGCGCCAGGTCGAAGGCGTCGAGCGATTCCAACGCGCGCACTGACCGCGCGAACATGGCCCGGGTCAGGTCCATGTGGCGCGGATCCTCGACCGTGAGCGCGCCGGCCGCGATCACGGGATACACGAAGCCGAGCATCGTTCCGTAGCGGTACATCTCGAAGGCCCACTCCTCGTCGGGGTGCACGCCGTGCTCCGCGAGGTCGCCGAGATAGGTGGCGAACGCGTGCTCGTACTCCACGGGATCCGTGACGTCGATGCTCCCCGTCACGAAATACGCGAGATCGCGCGGACCGACCGAGCGGTCGATCAACTGCCAGTCGACGGCGATCACGTCGTCGTCGGGGGTTACGAACAGGTTGTCGAGCCGCCAGTCACCGTGTGACAGCACGAGCGGCGGCTCGCACAGCCGCTCGAACAACGCCGGGATGCGAGCGCTGTAGCCGTCGCCGAACGCGCGAACGTCGTCGGTGATCAGCTCGGGGAAGAACTCCTGCATCCGGGGCCACGCGGTGTCGTACGCGAAGGCGACCGCACCGGGATAGGGATCGTCGCAGAGTCTGCGCAGGAACGGCGCGTCGTCGAGCGACGAGTCGTCCCAGAAGCACGCGTGCAGCTTGGCGAGACACCGAATGGCAGAGCGCGCATCCGACACCGAGCAACCCGCGACCTGATCGAGCATGCGCCCGCGCGCCGACACGTCTTCGAGGAGCAGCACGGTGTCCTGGGTCTCGGCGTCGTGCTCCGTGTAGTGACACGCCGGATGCTCGATGTTCGTGCGCGGCGAGAGCTCGCTGTAGAAGCCGACCTCGCGGCCGTACA
>CAZLEC010000190.1:0-7682 GCA_964558245.1 uncultured Burkholderiales bacterium
CAGGTGCTTGAGGTAGTACGGCGCCACCGGCTTGGTCACGTTGCTCACGAAGTCCATGACCGGAAGGTTCACGCCGGGGTGGGAGTGCAGTCCGCGCACGAGCACCAGGTGGCTCGTGACGTCGGCTTCGGGGATGAAGGCGAGGTAGGAGCCGTTGGCCTTGGTGCCCATCGAGAAGTTGACGCGGTAGCTGCCGGGCGCGGCGTGCATGACGGCCTTCGGATCGCCGAACGCGATCTGGCGCGGGTCGGACACCATTTGCATCGTGCGCCGGTCGATGACGTACTGGTACGTCTCGACGGTGCGGAGCGACGGGGTCTTCACGGTGACGGTCTCGTCGACCACCGCCTTGGAGAAGGTGCCGGAGACGGCCTTCACGTGACGACTGATCTGCAGGGGCTCGCTCTTCGGATGGGCGAGGGGCAGGAGCGTCTTCTGGTCGACGTAGGTCGTCGCGGTTCCGGAGTACCGCGCGGTCACGTCGACGTTGAGCGGGAACCGCACCAGCGCCGGCGCGGCCGCCGCTCGGAAGCCGACGGACCCGACCAAGAGCGTCACTCCCAAACCGATCGCTGCCACTCCCCAACGACTGTGTCGCATGGGATCCCCTCTTTCGTGGCCCGGGCAGGCCTCGTATCTCATTGGGCACCTCGAAGCCCCATTGGCACTAGAGACGTTGTGCCCTAGGTCAGCGCCGAGTGTCCCTGCCGAGGTCGCGGGCTGCGGCGTGACCTTCGCCTCTGTCGCCCGACCCGGAAACGGCAGAAGTTCAAGGGTGCGTGCTCGCGACGAAAGGTCGGACCGATGAACGCATTCATGCAGGACAGCGACGCCTTCGCCTGGTACCTGGAGCGGGATCCGACCCTCCGATCGACGATCGTGGGCGTCGCCTGGTTCGAGCGCAGTCCCGACTGGGACGAGTTCGTGACGAAGATCGACCGGGCGACGCAGCTCATCCCGATGTTCCGCCAGTGTGTCGTCGAGCCGCCGGGCCGGATCGCCACTCCCAGGTGGACCAACGACGCCAACTTCGACCTCACCTGGCACGTCCGCCGGATCGAGTCGCCGGCCCCGCACACCCCCGCGACGGTGCTCGAGCTCGCGCGCAACGCGGCGATGACGGCCTTCGACCACGCGCACCCGTTGTGGGAGTTCACGTTGGTCGAGCGCCTCGAAGGCGGGCGCGCCGCGCTGGTGATGAAGGTGCATCACGCGCTCACCGACGGCATCGGCGGGATGCAGCTCGCACTCGAGCTGTTCGACCTCGAGGCCGAGGCACCGCTGCGGGTGTCGACGCCCGACGCTTCGGGCGCCGGCGGGCCCGACACCCGAGCGTTGATTCCCGACAGCCTCGCGTGGGATTGGGGCCGCGCGATCGCGCTCGTGAGCCGCGCCACGGCGGCGGCGGCGCCGAGCATCTGGAACGCTGCTCGTCACCCGATTGTCGCGGCCGGCGAGGCAATCGAGACCGCTCGCTCCATCGCTCGCACGCTCGCACCCGCGAACGAGACGCTCTCGCCGATCATGAAGGAGCGCAGCGTCGCTCGGCACCTCGACCTGATCGAGGTGAGGCTCGACGACCTCAAGCGCGCGGCGGTGTCGACCGGCGGGAGCCTCAACGACGGCTTTATGGCTGCAGTGACCGGCGGGCTCCGCCACTATCACGAGCACCACGGGGAGCCGGTCGACGAGTTGCGGGTCACTTTTCCGATCAGTATCCGCAAGCCCGGCGACGCGCCGGGCGGCAACCACATCACGCTCATCCGGTTCGCGGTGCCGGTGGCCGACGCCGATCCGGCATCGCGCGTGCGTGCGATGGGTCGCTTGTGCCGCGCGGCGCGAGACGAACGATCCCTCCGCTACACGGGCGCCATCGCCGGGACGCTCAATCTGTTGCCGCGCTCGGTCATCGGCGGGATGCTGAAGCACATCGACTTCCTGGCCAGCGACATCCCGGGATTCTCGTTCCCGGTGTACCTCGCGGGCGCGCGGATGGAGCGATACGTCGCGTTCGGACCGACCACCGGAACATCGGTCAACTTCTCGTTGCTGTCGTACGACGGCACCTGCTGCATCGGCATCTCGGTCGACACCGCAGCCATCGCCGACCCGCAGATGCTGGTCGAATGCGTCCGGAAGGGTTTCGAAGAGGTGCTCGACCTCGGCGGCGCGCACGAACCGGCGCGGCAGCCGCTCAGAGAGACGGTCAGCGCGCCCACAGTGCCCGCGCGCCGGAAGAGCCGAACGACCCTGCCGCTCGGCTGATTGCCGCGCGATGCTCGGTTGCGGAGGGAGCGTCATGGAACGCATGGGCAGCCTCGACGCGGTGTTCATCGCGGTCGAGGACTCGGTGAATCACATGCACATCGGATCCGTCGGGATCTTCGAGGGACCCGTGCCTTCGTACGAATCCGTGCGCGCGCTCGTGGCATCGAAGCTCCAATTCGTTCCGCGATACCGGCAGCGGGTGCGCGAAGCGCCCGCGAGCGTCGGCCGGCCCCTGTGGATCGACGACGTCGACTTCGATCTGGATCTGCACCTGCGTCATACCGCGCTTCCGGCCGGCGATCGCTTCGCGCTCGAGAACCTCGTCGGGCGCGTGATGTCGCATCCTCTCGACCGGCGCCAGCCGCTCTGGGAGATGTGGCTCATCGAAGGTCTGGACAACGACGGTTGGGCGATGCTGTCGAAGGTGCACCACTGCATGGTCGACGGCATCGCCGGCAGCGACCTGCTCTCCGTGATCATGGATCTCGAACCCGGATCGCCGCTCCCCGAAGCCGACGCTTGGACTCCCGAGCCGGAGCCGTCGCGATTGGATCTCGCCCGCTATACGGGCGAGATGACGATCGAGTCGGTCACCGATGTCGTGCGGGGCGGGCTGCGCGCGTTGCGCCGCCCGGCGGAGGCCATCGAGCGCGCGCGCAATGTCGCCACCGGTCTCGTTCGCGCCCTCGCGCCCGGGCGCCGCGGCGGCTCGTCGCTCACTGGTCCGATCGGGCCCCGCCGGCGTTGGGCCCGAACCCACGTCTCGCTCGACGACGTGAAGACGATCCGTACCGCGTTCGGCGGCACGGTGAACGACGTCGTCCTCGCCGCGGTCACGCGCGGCTTTCGCGAGCTGTTGCAGGCGCGCGGCGAGCCCGTGGACAACCGCGCGATCACCACGCTCGTCCCGGTGTCGATGCGCGGCACCGATGATCGGGGCAAGCTCGACAACCGCGTGTCGGCGGTCTACGCGCGGCTCCCGATCGGAGTCGAGGACCCGGTGGAGACGCTGGCCGCGATCCGCGGGCACATGGACGAGCTGAAGGTGTCACACGAGGTCGACGCGTCGGCGGCGGTCATCGGTGTGGCCGACATCGTCCCGCCGGTGGTCGCCGCGGTGCTGGCCCGGTCGATCGTGCACGCGCAGGAGATCGCGCAGACCGTCGCGACCAACGTTCCCGGCCCGCAGGTGCCGTTGTACGTGTGCGGTCGCCGGATGCTGGAGGCCTATCCCTACGTGCCGATCGCCGGGCACATCCGGGTGGGGGTCGCGATCTGGTCGTACTGCGGCGACATGTACTTCGGGATCACGGGAGACTGGCAGGGCGCCCCCGACATCGATCGGTTGCGGCGGGGGATCGACGTCACGTTCGAGGAGCTCCTCAAAGAGGCCGCACGCGCGCTGCGCTGAGGGTCGATCGGCCCTACTCGTACGCCGGCGGCCGGTGTTGTCTGGATACATGCTGGGTTCGGCGTTCGACGTGTTTCGCATGCGGCAGTACTTCGACGTCATCGTCGGCGTCCGCGACACGGTCGAAGGCATCCTCGACGACGTCGGGTTCCTCGACGACGCGCGGCGCGCGCTCGTCTCGCTGCCGCTCGACCGCTGGCCCGCCGCCCGTTCGCCCTTTCCGGCGGTCGGGTTGCCCGCCGCGTCCGCCTCGGAGCCGCGCATTGCCTTGCTCGCGACCGGCGGGAGCGGCGCCCTCGCATCGGTTGTGGGAGTGGCCCGCGCGTTCGAGGAGAAGGGTCGCAGACCATCACTCATCTCGCTGTGCTCGGGCTCGGCGCTGTTCGGGTTCCCGATCGCCGCGGGGATCGCGGCCGACGACGTGGCCGCGTTCGCGCTCGGCCTGCGGCCTCGCGACTATGTCGACGTCGACTGGCGAGGGTTGCTCGCGCTGGCCCCGACGCTGGCGCGCGGCTTCGCGGGCATCGTGCACGGGGATCGACTCGAGGCGACCTATCGCCGGCTGCTCGGCAACATGACGCTCGCGGAGATGCCGATTCCCGCGTACGCGCCGATCTGGAACGTCGAGGAGAATCGCGTCGAGTACCTCGGGCCGCGGACGTATCCGGACGTCACCGTCGCGCGGGCCGTGCGTATGGCGGTCTCGCTCCCGCTGTTCATCCAGCCGGTCGAGCTCGACGAGGATCACTGGTGCGACGGCGGGATCGTCGACATCTTCCCGGTCATCCCGGCGATCGATCTCGAACCGGGCTCCGACGCCGCGGTGGCGGTCAACGGTTTCTATCCCCCCGAGTTCGCCGGTGAAGACGTGCGCGGCTGGGAACGTCGGGTCGGGAGCATCGTGACGGTCGGCAGTCAGGTGCGTACCTGCCAGCAATCGGAGTTGGCGAGGGTCAACCTCGCCCGGCTTCGCGAGGCGATGCCGGTCGCGATGATCGAGCCGGTTCCGTACGAGAAGGTGCGCGGCCTCGGCTTCTACCGCCAGTTCCTGAACAACGGCGAATGGCCGCAGTTCATGAGAGCGGGCCGGACGGCCGGCCGACGCGCGCTCGAGTCGCTCGCGAGCCCCACCGGGTCGTTCGTCCCACCCGCGCGCACGCGGAACGGGTCCTTCGACTCTGGCCGCCACATCGCCCCCCGGCGCACGCTTTGATCGGCGACTGAAGACGGGGAAACGAGGTGCGCCAGGATGAACGTAGAGCGAGAGCGGATCGTGGAAGGAACCAACCGGATCATCGAGTCCGTACGCGACGCCGAGGAACTTGCACTCGAAGCCGTGCGGAAGTTCGTCGACACCGTCAACGGCATTCTGCCCGACGTTCGTGACGACGCCCCGCGCCGCAAGATCATCGACTCGGCGGTGAAGATGACCGAGTCGCTCGTCGGCGCGTCGTCGGATCTCGCGCAGGAGATCGTTGCCGCGGCGAGCGACGCGTGGGCGAAGCCGGACCGCGACGTCGACCTCACGGCCTGATCGTCGCCGGCTCGGGCTATCCCGAGGCTTTTGTTCCTTGACGCCATCCGGGCACGCTCGGTGCGTGCGGCTCGAGCGACCGCAGGTACGTGATGATCTGGCGCACCTGCTCGGCGGTGAACGTGCCGCCATAGTCGAGGCTCCACGCCGGCATCTCCGTGCCGGACACGCCACCCGACACGAGGGCGAAGATCTGGTCGTCGGAGGTGCTCTTCAGGAATTGGCTCGAGTTCAAGGTCGGTGCGCTGCCGCCTCCGCTTCCGCGGTTTCCGTGGCACTGCGCGCAGTTCGCGCTGAACAGCTGTTGCCCGATTGCCGTGTAGCTCGTTGTCTGCGCGCGGGTCGCGTCGCGGCGTAGGCCCGGCTCGCGCACGCGGTAGGCGACGAAGCCGACGAGGAGCAGCACCATGAACACGAGTCCCCACGAGAGATAGCGATTCAGGCTGCGATCGAGCCACTCGGGTTCGAACGGCGGCGGCTCGGGGCGTTCGCGGGGCACCTCAGGCCTTGCCGATGCAGCCGGGACCCTTGGGCGGCGTGAGGAAGATCTTCGCCCCGTGGGCCGGACCCGGTTCGACCACGCTCGTGTCGACAACGACGTTGTCGGCCTCGATCGTCACCTTGTAGCGATCCATGCCCCGCGGCGCCGGGCCCGTGATGTATTCGCCGGCGAGGTCGTAGATCGATCCGTGGCACGGACACTCGAACCGGCCGGAGCTCTCGCAGTACGGCACATGACAGCCGAGGTGCGGGCACTTCTGGGAGAGGGCGAAGATGTAATCGTTCGCGTTCACCACGTACATGCGACCCGCGGGAACGTACGTGCTCGTGTCCTTCTCGAAGCTCGCGGTTTTGCCGACCGTGATCTTGGCGCCTCCGGCACTCGTTGCCAGCGGCCGCAGCGCCTCGTAGCCGGTGTACGCGGCGGCGCCGATCAGCAGGGCGCCGCCCAATTTCCACCCACCGCGGAGAACATCGCGTCGACTCTTGTCGTCCATTGACACTCCTAGAACTCGATGTACGAGTGGGTCCACGGCGCGACGAACGTCCAGCCGGGTCCTCGGAAGAACGTTCCGATGACGGTCAGCCCGACCGCCATCGCAAGGAGGATGCTGAACAGGATGATCGCGACCTTCCGGTGGCTCGCCCGCGTGTCGGGGTTGCGATCGATGTAGGGCAGCAGCACGAAGATGAGGATCGCGCCGCCGGGAACGAGGATCCCGGCGATGAGCGGATCGAAGTGCGAGAGCAGCTCCTGCAATCCCGCGAAGTACCACGGCGCCTTCTCGCTGGCGGGAGTGAGATTCGGGTTGGCGAGGCCGTGCAGCGGCGCGCTGAACGCGACGCCGAGTCCGAGCACGACCGCCGCAGTGCCCAACGCAACCACGACGTGACGCACCAAGAGATGCGGCCAGGTGAACACCGTGTCGTCGACCGGCCGCGCGGCCTCGGTGACCGACTCGCGGTCGACCACGCCGAGCAGGCGCACGCGACCGCCGTAGAGCGCGGGTGTGGCCTGCGCCATCGCCGCGGCCGCGGGCGCGGCGACCGGGCGTTCCGTCGCCTCCTCGGCGAACGCGCCGACGCTCGCGCGCTCGACGGCGAAGCCGTCCTTGCGGACGCGCCAGATGTGCACGGTGAGGAGCAGCACGAGCAGCATCGGGAGCACTGCGACGTGCAACGCGTAGAAGCGCAGCAGCGTGTTCTGCCCGACTTGCGGACCGCCGATCAGGAGGTCCTGGAGCCTCCCGCCGAAGAGCGGCACGTAGTGGACGAGCCCGGTGCCCACGGTGACGGCCCAGTACGACAGTTGGTCCCACGGCAGGAGGTAGCCGGTGAACGAGAACAACAGCGTGAGCACGAGCAGCATCACACCGATGACCCAGTTGAACTCACGCGGCTTCTTGTACGCGCCCGCATAGAACACGCGGACCATGTGCAGCCCGACGACGAGCACCATCAGGTGCGCGGCCCAGCGGTGGACGTTCCGGATCAGCTGCCCGAAACCTACGCTGGTCTTGAGGTGCTGCATGTCGCCGTACGCGGAGCCCACCGACGGCGTGTACACGAACATCAGGTACACGCCGGTGACGAGCAGGATCCCGAAGAGCACCATCGCGATGAAGCCGAGCCGGAACGAGTAACGCATGCGCAGCACGCGCTTGGGGATCTTGACCGGGTACACGTGCAGGAACACGTTGCTGAACGACTGGAGGGCGCGTCCGCGTGGAGTGTCCTGCTGCGCGTGCCGGAACACCGATCGCCATGCATCGCTGCGCTTGACGCGTGCCGTGACCCCGTGGTCGACCGACGCGCGGCCGGGCTCGAGCTCGTCGAGGTCGACGTCAGTCATGCGTGAGCTCCCTCGCGTGAACCATCGACAGTGCGCCGGGCGGACATCGGTTCACGCACAGTCCGCAGCGGATGCAGAGGTCTTCGTCGAGGAGCAGGACCGATTGTTCGGGGCTC
>CAZLEC010000191.1:0-4385 GCA_964558245.1 uncultured Burkholderiales bacterium
CCGCGCCGACTACCACCGCCTGCGAATCGGCGCGCAGCTCGTGCGCGTCGGCGCGAGCGGGCTCGGAGGTGAGCCAGCGCGACGATCCGTCGGCCGCGGCGACGCGACCGTCGACGCTCGTCGCGACCTTTGCCACGACGAACGGCCGGCCGGTGCGGCGATGATGCAGATACGGCGCGAGGTCTCGCGCCGCGCGCTCGGCGCCGACACCGACGGTCACGTCGACACCGGCCGCGCGCAATCGGGAGAATCCCTCGCCGGCGACGCGCGGATCGGGATCCTCGAGCGCAGCGACGACGCGCGTGACCCCGGCGGCCACCAACGCATCCGCGCACGGCGGCGTGCGCCCGTGGTGCGAGCACGGCTCGAGGGTCACGAACGCGGTGGCGCCGCGCGCGCGGTCGCCGGCTTGCGCGAGCGCGCCGGCTTCGGCGTGCGCGCGACCGGGTGGCTCGGTGGCGCCGACGCCGACGACCTCACCGTCGCGCACGAGCGCACAACCGACCCAGGGATTGGGCGCAGTGCGACGGCGAACGGCCCGGCCGGCCGTCAACGCCAGTTCCATCGCCTCGTCGTCGCGCATGTGCTGCCTCGGGCCATCCCGCGGGGCGCGGCAACGACGACGGCACGGCCCGCCCCCAGGGACGAATTGCCCGGGCGCGGCCGAGAACGGCGTCGAAGCCCTCTCCCATCCGGACTCTGACCGTCGGCCCAGGAGTCACACCTGGTCGGCGCCCGACTGGCGGCCGGGCGTTCGCGGGCTTGGGCAGGCCCGGAAGCGTCGCCACCGCACCTGTCGTCACCGCCGGTCGGGACTTTCACCCAACCCCGAGGGCTCAATTGTGTTGTGCTGCCAGAATACCAAGTGCGGGACCAAAATTGCAACGTGTTCTATTTTCTCCGCCGAGCCTCGGGAGTTGCAGCGTGCGCAGACCAGTGCCCACCGGTGACGAAGGGCTCGCGCCGCCGCCGGCCGGCGACCAGCTGATCGACGTCAACGATCTCCTCGCCCGCTACACGGTCGAGGAGCTCGCCGAGAGCGCCGACGAGTACTTCTCGAGGCTCGGCAGCTGGGACGTGCTGCTCGCGAAGCCCTTCTACTCGGCGCACGAATCGGCGGAGCTCCTCACGAGCTTCGGCGCGCTCCTGGCCGGGCTCGAGCTCTCGCACGGGCTCATCGTGCTCGACTTCGGCGTCGGGTCCGGTTGGACGTCGTGGATGCTGTCGCAGCTGGGCTGCCAGGTGATCGCGACCGACATCTCGCAGTCGGCGCTCGACATCGCCGCCGCGCGATACGCGCGGCTTCCCCTCGTCGGCAACGTGACGGCGCCGGTGCTCCAGCGTTTCGACGGCCATCATCTCGACCTCGCCGACGGCGCGGTGGATCGCGTCGTCGTCAACGACGCGTTTCACCACGTCCCCAACCCCGAAGAGGTGCTCTCCGAGTTCGCGCGCGTGCTCGCGCCGGGCGGCATCTGCTGCATGTCGGAACCCGGGCCCGAACACTCGCTGTCGCCGCAGTCGCAGAGCGAGATGCGCAACTTCCGGGTCGTAGAGCGCAACACGATCATGGAGGAGACCGCGCCGCTCGCGCGCGCGATGGGATTCGAGACCGTCGAGGTCGGCGTGTATCTCGGCTTGCCGCACTTCGTCGACGCGGAGGCGTTCGACCGGACGATCGACGTGTCGTCGCCGGTCCCGAACGAGGTCGTCCGCACCTTCTTGGAGAACCGGCGCCTGATCCGGATGCGCAAGGCCGGCACCGCGATCCTCGACAGCCGCCGCCGCGACGCGCTCGGCGGCTCCATCCAGGTCGACCTCGACGGGGACTCGGCGCGGATCGTGGTCGAGAACAGTGGGCCCGCGATATGGCGCCAGGGGCCGAAGGACTTCGGGCTCGTCAACGTCGGCGCGCACTTGTTCTCGAGTGACGGCCGGCTCCTCGAACACGACTTCATGCGGCTGCGCCTGCAAGACGGCGAGGAGCCGATCCTCCCCGGCACGCGCGTAGAGGTGCTCGCCCCGCTCCCAGCCCTCGAACCCGGCAACTACCGCGTCGAGTTCGATCTCGTCGCCGAGGGCGTGGTCTGGTTCGGCGAGAACGGCAACCCCACGGTCAAGATCGACATCTCGCGCTGACCTCGCGGGCCCCGATGCAGATGCGGAGCTAGTGCGGGTGGCCGCCCGCGAGCAGGTCGAGCGCGTGCGCGGCGATCGGCAGGAGCACCTCGAGCCCCTCACGCGCACCGTTCGCGGAGCCCGGCAGGTTGCAGACGAGCGCGGCGCCGCGCGTGCCGGCGACACCTCGCGACAACATGCCGAACCCGCGGCCGCCGGCGTCGCTCGCGCGCCGGATGGCCTCGGCGATCCCGGGTGCCTCGCGCTCGATGGCCGCACGCGTCCCTTCCGGCGTGAGATCGCGCGGGCCGAAGCCCGTGCCGCCGGTCGTCACGACGAGCCCGGCGAATTCGTCGGTGAGGTCGCGCAACACGGTGGCCACGGTTTCCGCGCCGTCGGCGCAGACGCGGTGGTCGGCGACTTCGTAGCCCGCCGCGGTCAGGCCCTCCACAAGGGCGCGGCCGCTCGCGTCGTCGCGCTCGCCGGCGGCGACGCCGTCGGAGACGGTCAGCACCTTGGCCCGCAGCGTCACGACGCCGCGGCGCGGATCGCGCGGGCGGCGGCCGCGGGATCGCCGGCGCCGAAGATCCCGGTGCCCGACACGAGGATGTCGACACCGGCCTCGGCTGCGCGCCCCGCGTTGTCGACCTTGATACCACCGTCGATCTCGATCTCGACGGCCAGCCCCCGGGCATCGATCTCCTTGCGAGCCGCGCGCACCTTCTCGAGCACCTCGGGAATGAACGGCTGACCGCCGAAGCCGGTGTGCACGCTCATCACGAGGAGGAGATCGATGTCGGCGAGAAACGGCGCGACCGCGTCGTAGGGCGTCTCGGGCTCCAACGCGAGGCCGCGCCGGACGCCGACCTTCTCGATCTCCGAGAGCAGCGCGGCGGTGTCGCCGAGCTCCACGTGCGCGGTGAGACCATCGGCGCCGGCCTTGGCGAATGCCTCCAGGAGACGCCCCGGGTTGTCGACCATCAGGTGGCAGTCGAGGAACAGGTCGGTGTGCGGTCGCAGCGCGGCGACGACCGGCGGACCGATCGTGAGATTCGGCACGTAGTGGCCGTCCATGCAGTCGACGTGCAACAGCTCGACCTCGCCGGCAACGCGCGCGACGTCGGCCGCGAGGTTCGCGAAGTCGGCGGCAAGGATCGACGGCGCGATTTTCACCATGCGAACCACCCTAACGGGAGCCAGGCGCAGAGCCGGAGGCCCGGACCGTCGAGCGAAGCCTCACGGGTGTTCGAGGGCCGTAGCTCGTAGCCGCATGAACAGGCGCGATGCACTAACGGGAGCGTTCCAACACCAGCACGTACATCCCGTCGGTGCGCGCGGCCGACGGCACGAGCAGCGCACCGCGGCCGTGACGGCGCCACGGCGCGCCCGGCGGGGGCTGGGCGACGAACTCGGGGAGCTCGGAAGCTGCGAACGCGTCGACCGCGAGCGTCTCGATCCGCGTGAGCGTGCACACGGAATAGACGAGCCGGCCGCCGGGGCGCACGGCCCGCGCCGCGCTCACGAGGAGCGCGCGCTGGAGGTCGGCGAGTTGCGCGGCGTCGCGCGGTTGGACGCGCCAGCGCGCGTCGGGACGGCGGCGGAGCACACCGAGCCCGGTGCACGGCGCGTCGAGCAGCACCCGGTCGAAGGCCGCGTCGGGCGCCGGGATGGCGCGCCCGTCGGCGACGACCGGCACGACCGCCGTGAGACCGCAGCGTTCGACGGTGCGCAGGACCGTGCGCACGCGCGCGGGATGCACGTCGGCCGCCACGACGAGACCGTTGTCGCGCATGCGCTCGGCGGCGCCGGTGGCCTTGCCGCCGGGTGCGGAGGCGACGTCGAGCACGCGGTCGCCGGGCTGCGGGTCGAGCGCAACCACGATCGCCTGGCTGGCCTGATCCTGCGGTGTGACGCGGCCTGCTCGGAGCGCGTCGAGCGTTCCGAGATCGCCCGTGTGGCGCACGAGCAGCGCGTCGGGAACGAGCGAGCCGGGCTCGACGTCGATGCCGAGCGCACGCAGCTCCTCGGCGACCGCCTCAGTGGTCGCGCGCGTCTGATTCACGCGCAGGGTGACCGTCGGCGGTTCGTTGTCGAGCTCGAGGGTCGCGAGCGCATCGGCGAGACCGAGCTCCGCGACGAACTGCTCGACCAGCCAGTCGGGATGCGACGTGCGCGTCCCGATGGATCCGACGTCGTCGCCGGACGGAAGGGGCCACGGCGGCCCGGAGCGCGCGAGCGAGCGCAACACACCGTTCGCAAAGCCCCGG
>CAZLEC010000191.1:4395-7643 GCA_964558245.1 uncultured Burkholderiales bacterium
GCCGACCGTCTCCCCCACGGCGGCGTGCGCCGACACGCCCGTGAATAGCTGAAAGGCGCCCAACCGGAGCGCGGCGCGCACGTCGGGGTCGAGCTTGTCGAGCGGGCGCGACGCGACCCGCGCGAGCAGGAAGTCGAGTGTGCGCCGCATGCGCACCGTGCCGTATACGAGCTCGGTCACGAACGCGCGATCACGGGCATCGAGCGGAGCCTGGTCGGACGCGTGCTGGCGCAGGAGCTCGGGCACGAGAATGTGCGCGTACGCGCCGTCGTCGATACGCACCAGCGCCTCGAGCGCGATCGCGCGCGTACTGCGGGCCTCGGTCATGCGTGCTCGACGCGCGCGTCGGCGCGCACGCCCGCGCGCCAGGCCGGCGCCGGCATCGCGCGCTTGCCCTCGGGTTGCACTTCTTCGAGCACGAGCAGCCCGCCGCTCGTGACGAGCTCCGCGGCCGGTGTGACCGTTCCCGGCTCGACGCCCTCGCCGCCCGGTGCGTGATACGCGCGCAACACCTTGACCCGCCGCCCGCCGATCTGCATCCACGCGCCCGGCCGCGGATTGCCGCCGCGCACGACGCGGTCGAGCTCGACCGCCGGGTGCGCCGGATCGATCCGGAACTCCTCCACGGTGAGCTTCTCGGCGTAGGTGGGCTCGCCGACCTGCGGCGCCGGTGTCGCCGTCTCGATCTGCGGGACCTGCTCCACGAGCAGCTGCGTGCCGACCTCGACCAAGCGGCCGCGCAACTCGCCGGCGGTTTCGCGCGGCCCGATGGCGACGCGGCGCGACGCGTACACCGGGCCGGTGTCGAGACCGGCCTCGAGCTGCATCACACAGACGCCCGTCTCGTGGTCGCCCGCGAGGATCGCCCGCTCGACCGGCGCCGCGCCGCGCCAGCGCGGCAGCAGGGAGAAGTGGACGTTCACGAAACCGGCCGGCAACGCTTCGAGCAACGCGACCGGCAACAGTTGACCGAAGGCGACGACGACCCCGAGCGTGGCGCCCGAGGCGCGCACGTCGTCGACGACTTCGCGCGCCTTCACGGGGGTGCGGACCGCGAGCCCGAGCTCCTCGGCGGCGACGCGCACCGGAGACGGACCGCTTCCACCGCCGCGCGACCGCCGGCGGTCCGGCTGGGTCACGACCAGCTCGACTTCGTGGCCGGCATCCACGAGCGCACGCAGAGGTGGGACCGCGTCGGCCGGCGTGCCCAGGTAGACGAGACGCACCGCGCCGGTCACCGCCGCCCGATCACGACGGCAGGATCACAGCGCGTGCTGCGGCCCGCCCGGCGTCGGGCCTCGCATCCCCTGCTCGCGCAGCTCGCGCATCGCCTCCTTGCGTTGCGCGCGATCGAGGCGTTCGAGCATGAGCACACCGTCGAGGTGGTCGGTCTCGTGCAGGAACACCCGACCGAGAAGCTCGTCGCCCTCGATCACCAGCTCGTTGCCGTCGAGGTCGACACCCTGCACGGTCACGACCTTCGGGCGCACGATCTCGAACGCCAGGCCCGGCAGCGACAGGCACCCTTCCTCGTACGTCCACTCCCCCTCCGTGGCGACGATCTCGGGATTGAGCATCACGTGGGGGCCGGTGTCGTCGTTGATGTCGTAGACGAAGAACCGCTGCTGCACACCGACCTGGTTCGCGGCCAGGCCCGCACCGTGCGCCTCGTACATCGTCTCGTACATCGCGTCGACGAGTTTCACGAGCGCGCCGTCGAGCTCGACGACGGGCGCGACCGGTCGCTTCAAGACCGGGTCGCCGAACAGCCGGATCGCATGCGTCGCCACCGGGTCATCGTAGTGACTCGCGCAGTCGGTTCAGACCCTCGGAGGGTCGACCACGACGCGAACGCGCCCTGTCGCTCGGGCCGCGGCGTGCACGAGTCGGAGCGCGTCGGCAAGCACATCGGGCGTGGGGGCAACCACGAGCGCGCGGCCGTCGGTGGGCCCGAGGACCCGAACCGTCGCGGCCGCGGGGTCGAGACCGCGCAGCGGCTCGAGCGACGCGAGCACCGCGTCGTCGTCGCCGGAGATCTCCGCGAGCGCACCGAACGGCGGGAATTCGAGCGCGGCGCGGCGCGCCGACTCCGCGTCGGCGACGATGCCCGGGTGCCCCTTCACGAGCGCGCGAACGACCTCGTGATCAGGTTGGCGGGTCTGCACGACCAGCCGGGTCTCGTCGCGGGGCCGGCTCGCGAGCAGCTGGGCGCCGCGGGTGGTCAGCCAATGCGCCTGCGCCGCGGCCCGGTAGCGCGGCGCGAGCAGCTCCTGGTCGAGATCCAGGAACGCGACGAGCGCCGGCCGGCGGCGGCGGATCTCGGGCCGGTGCAACGCCGACTCCGTCCCGATCACGATGTCGGCGTCGGCGACTTCTTCGGTCGCGGCGTCGACGTCGACCACTCGTTGGCGCGGGAACAGCGCGGCCATCTCCTCGCGGACGCGCGTGACACCCGCCCGCAGCACGCGCAAGCGCGTCGCGCCGCACTCGTCGCAGATCATCGGGCGCTCGACCGCGCGGTCCCAGCGGAGCAACGCGTGGCACGCGTCGCACGCCAACACGCGGAAGCGCCCCCGGCGATTGAGCACGCACACAGCCGGACCGCCGGCTTCGCGGAGCGCGACGACGAGCGACTCGGTGAGCAGCCCGGCGCCGGGCGGCTCCTCGCGCCGGTCGACGACGAGCGGCCGCGGCCAGCCCCGGGTCTCGACGTCGGGCGGGAGCGCATCGAGGTGGCCCGGCGCGAGGGCGAGCGCCTCCACCGTCGGGGCAGGCGACACCACCGACCACGGCGCCCCGGCGCGTGCCGCGCGCTCGTAGAGCACGTCGCGCGCGTGCCACGTGGGCGAACGCTCCTCCTGCAGCGACTCGTCGGCGTCGTCCACCACGATCGCGGCCGCGAGATCGGGCACCGGCGCGAGTGCGGCCGTGCGCCCGCCCACCACCACGCACCCACCCCGCGCCGCGCGGCGCCAGGCCTCGGTGCGCGCCGCGTCGGACTCGTCGGAGTGCACGAACGCGACGACGCGCCCGGCCTTGCGGAGATAGGCCGACAACGAACGCGCCCGCGACCCATCGGACACCGCCACGAGCGTCGACCCGTCGGCCGCACACATCGACGCGACCAACTCCCGCCGGTCGAACAACGGCGGCCTGCGAACCACCATCACCCGACGAACCGGCGTCAGTTTGGCATCCATGGGCCGCCAAACTGACGCCAGTTCGCTTGGGGTGGCGCTTGGGGTGGG
>CAZLEC010000192.1:0-7632 GCA_964558245.1 uncultured Burkholderiales bacterium
CGACCTGCCGGTCGGCCAGATGTCGTTGGGCATGCAGCAGCGGTTGGGCCTGGCCACTGCTCTGGTCGGCGACCCGGCCGTGGTCATCCTCGACGAACCGCACAACGGACTCGACGCGGCCGCGATTCGTTGGCTGCGCGGCGTGTTGCGCGCGCTCGCCGACGCAGGGCGCACCGTGCTCGTGTCGAGCCATCTCATGTCGGAGATCGAGCTCGTCGGCGACGACATCGTCGTCATCGGCGGAGGGCGGATTCGCGCGGCGTCCACCCTCGCCGACTTCGTCGACGGCGCGCCGGGAACGGCGCCGGTGCCGTTGGAGCACCGCTACCTCGAGCTGGTGGGTGAGCTGTGAGATCGGCGTGGCGCGCCGAGCTTCTCAAGATCGCAACTGTGCGCGGGCTCTGGCTCAGCGCGGTGCTGGCCGCCGCGGCGATCCCAGCCGTGTCTCTGCTCGTCGTCTCCACCGGGGGTCTCGGTCCCCGCGATACCGCGACCAGCGGCGCCGCTACGGGCTCGTTGATCGGACTGCTCGCCTTCGGCGCGTGGGGTGCAACGTTCGCCGCGGGTGAGTACGCCCAACACACAATCGTCGTGAGCCTCGCGACTGTGCCACGGCGCGCCGTGCTCTACACGGCGAAGCTGACCGCGACCGCCACGACCGCCGGCGTGGGAGCCGTCGTCGCGTCCACAGTCGCTTTGCTCACGGTGCTCGCCGTGACACCGCGGGGCGAGCACGAGCTCGGCGACCCGGCTGCACTCGCGGGCGTCGTACTGGCGGTCATGGCCGTCGCAGTGTGCGGTGCAGCTGTCGGCATGCTCACCCGCTCCGTATCCGGTTCGATCGGGATCGTCGCGCTGGCGTTGCTGGCCCCCAAGGCAGCCGCCGACCTGCTCGGTGGGCTACAGCGGTGGATCGTCGGTGCGAGCCCGGGCACGGTGATCACACAGATCGTCGGAGGAGCCCAACTCCCGACCGAGCAGGCGTACCCGCGCGGGGCCTGGGCGGCGGCCGCGACGATGGTGCTCGTCGCCGCCGCGGTCGGCGTCGCCGGCTCCGTGTCGTTCATCCGCCGCGACGGCTGACTGCCCGCTTTCGATCGGCGAACCGTTATGCGCGTTCGAGCACGACGACCGGGATCTTGCGAGTCGTCGCCTTTTCGTACTCGGCGAAGTTGGGCATCAGCGCCGCTTGGGCGCGGAACAGTCGCTCACGTTCGGGCTCCTCGGCGACGCGGGCGCGCGCCGGATAGGTCTCGCCGGGAACCTCGACAACGACCTCACGATGCGCGACAAGGTTGTGGTACCAGTCGGGGCTCGTGGGCGCGCCACCCTTCGAAGCGATGATCACCAGATGGTCACCGTCTTTCGTGTAGACGACCGGTGAGGTGCGCGTCCGCCCGCTCTTGGCGCCGGTGGTGGTCACGAGCACGATCGGTGCGTGCTCGAACTGCCCGCTGACCTTTCCGCCGCTGGCGGGGAACTCATCCACGAGCGCGCGGTTGTAAGCCTCGAAATCGTTCGGGAAATCTTCGAGATTGGGCACGGTTACCTCCTACGGGCGCGGATACCCGACTTGACAGGTCATATTTTCCGGCCCAGTATTACCACAATTTCAATCGAACAAGTTGAGATTGCAGTCCGACGGCGGCCTTCGGCTCGCCGACTGATCGCACGGAGTTGCCATGACCCTCACCTCGTCCGACGTCGACCTGCGGTACACACCGCTCTCCGCCACGATCGGCGCAGAGATCCGCGGCGTCGACCTGAAGCGACCGCTCTCGGATCAGACCGTCGCCGAGTTGCGCGCAGCACTCCTGCGCTACAAGGTGATCTTCTTCCGCGGCCAGCACCTCGAACCCGGTGAGCACGTTGCGTTCGCAAGCCGCTTCGGGGAGCTGACACCCGCGCATCCGGTGATACCCGGCATCGAGGGATTTCCCGAAGTCTTCGAGATCGACTACACCAAAGCGGCCGCGTTGCAAGAGACCTACGGCGACGTCGCCGACCGTTACGACGGTCTGTCGTGGCACACCGACGTCACGTTCGTCGAGCAACCGCCTCTCGGTTCGATCCTCAACGCCGTCGTGATCCCGGATGCCGGCGGCGACACAATGTTCGCGGACCAACAGGCTGCGTATGAGGACTTGAGTGGCCCGCTGCGAGCCTTTCTCGGCGAGCTCGTCGCCATTCATGACGGCAGTCGCGCGTTCGGTTCTTTGCTCGCGAAGCGGGGCGGCGGAGAGTGGGACGGCAAGCAATACCGCGCGCTCGAACCAGTCGAACACCCGGTCGTGCGCACCCATCCCGAGACTGGTGCTCGGAGCCTCTTCGTGAACCCGGGATTCACCTCACACATCAAAGGACTCACCGCCGCCGAGAGCGACGCCTTGTTGCAGTTCCTCTACGAACACACAACCAAGCCGCGATACGTCGTTCGCTACCACTGGCGCGAAGGCGACCTCGGTTTCTGGGACAACCGGGTGACGCAACACAGTGTGATCGGCGACTTCACGGGTCGGCACCGGGTTATCCAACGGGTAACGCTCCGAGGCGACCTGCCCTTTTGACCGGCCTCCCGGCCACTCGCTTGCGCACGTGGAATCGACGCGACGACAGGAGCAGAACGATGCGTAAGGTTGCGGGTACGTTGTTCGCGGTGGCACTGGCCCTGCCGATTGGGTTGGCCGCGTCACCGGCCGGCGCCGCGGCGGGCACGACGTGCAAGACCTCCGCCGGCGAGGCAACGTTCAGTCCCCCACTTCCGAAGATCGGTAGCACGACGCTCGTCAAGACGGTGCTGACCGCGACCGGAACACTGAGCGGCTGCGTCGGCGGCGGCGTGACCGGCGGCCAAGTGAAGACGGTGTCGGCCAAGAGCTCAGGCTCCAACTGCTCGACCCAGGTCGCCAACAAGACGATCTCGAAGGCGACGGAGACCATCGTCTGGAACACGAAGCAAACGTCGACCATCGCAATCACCCTCAGCCCCGTGAAGGGGAAGCCATCGACGAACAAAGCCGTCAGCGGCACCGTCACCAGCGGCCTGTTCAAGGGTCTCCACCAGACCGGCCTCACGGTGTTCACGCCCGCCACGGGCTCCTGCACCACGACCACGCTTGCGTCGGTCACCTACAAGAACGGGAAGCCCGCGGTTTTCCACTAGCAGCTTCGACGCCACACGGCGCTTGGGAACTCGTGTCTCTTAACCTCGCAGCATGAGCATCGTCGCAGTCAACGGCAGCCCATCGTCGACGTCGAGCACGTCGGCGCTTGCACACGCTGCGCTCGACGTCGCCGGCGGCGCCCTGATCAACGTCGGAGACCTCGACGCGAACGCGCTCCTCCTCCGGGGTGAACACGCGTCAGTCCGAGATGCGCTGAGTGAGATCGAGAACGCGACAGTTCTTGTCCTGGCGACGCCCGTGTACCGCGCGACATACAGCGGACTGCTGAAGCTTCTCCTCGATCAACTGCGCCCGAACGCATTGAGCGGTACTGCGGTCGTCCTTGCCGCGACTGCCGGGAGCGACCTGCACTACCTCTCGCTCGATACGGGCTTTCGAGCGGTCGTCGCAAGTCTCGGCGGATGGACCGTGCCCACGGTCGTCTACGCGACACCGGCGAGCTTCGTCGACAAGGTGCCGACCGCGTCGACCATCGGCACGATGCGCCGCGCGCTCGACGAAGCAACGACACTCTCCGCTGCGCTCGAGGCTTTCTCCACAAAGTCGACTTGACTAGTTGAGAATGCGGGCTACCCTGTTGTTATGCGTCCCCTCACGCTGCAACTCCCGATCAACGACACCTGGGGTGAGTCGACGCGGCTGACTTTCGACGAGCTCTGCCGCGCGGCGTGAGCCCCGCCCGGAACCGGGCGGGTCGACGCAGCCGAGCGGGCGCAGCCCGCGGGAGGTTCAGTTACGCCGTGCACCCGACGTTGTTCGAAGCCTCATTCCCACTTCATCGTGCCCACGCGAACGAAGCCGACGAGCTTCGCGAGTTGATGCGATCTTCCGAAGTCTCGGAGCAGCCGAACCCGAACGTCGAACTGAACCGATCGGAACCCGAGGTCGACACTTTCGGAGGTGTCCGGTGACGACCATCAACCTCGGCAACGCCCTCGACTTCGCGACCTATGGCAACTACGCGCCGCCTGCGGCGGCCTACCGACGCGAGGGCGGCATCGCTCGGCTCGTCTATCCGATCGATGGCCGGATCACGGGTGACGGCTCGGCGGGCTACCCCGAGACGCCAGGCCGCTACCACCTTTACGTGTCTCACTCCTGTCCCTGGGCGGAACGGCCGTTGATCGCGCTCAAGTTGCGCGGCCTCGAGCACGCGGTCACGTGGTCGGCGGTCGATCCCGTCCGCGACGGTCGGGGGTGGGCGTTCCGAGACGGCGACGGCTACGGCGCCGACCCGGTCAACGACTTCGCGTTCTTGCGCGAGGCATACCTCGCGACCCAGCCCGACTTCGACGGCCACATCTCGGTGCCGGCGCTCTGGGATCGCGAAAGTGGCCGCCTCGTCAGTAACCACTATCCGAGCCTCACGGTCGACCTCGAGACCCGCTTCGCCGAATGGGCAGACCCGAACATCGACCTCTACCCCCCTGCGCTACGAGCCGACATCGAGTCCCTCAATGACGAGATCATCCGAGATCTCAGTGGCGCGGCGCACGCGGCGCGAGCAGCTGCGACCCAAGAGCAATACCACACGGTGAGCGACCGCGCCTTTGCCGCGCTCGCTCGGTACGACCAGCGGCTCGGCGACTGGCGCTATCTCCACGGCAACACGATCACCGACTCCGACATCCTGCTGTACGTCACTCTGGTGCGGTTCGACCTCGTCACGGCGGTGGTCGGCCGGCTGCACTACCGACGCCTCGTCGACTATCCCCACCTGTGGGCGTACGCCCGCGACCTGCACCAGGAACCAGCTTTTCGCAGCGCAACCAACTTCGACCACATTCGACGCGGCACGTTCCACACCGCCGCCGGGGCGCCGGCGCGGATCGTCCCTCGAGCGCCTGACTGCGATTGGGACGCACCGACCGACCGAACGACGAGCTCGACGCGATGACGCGAACGACTGGTCACCTCCACCTCGGCGTGAGCCTCGACGGCGCCGGCTCCCACCCGGCGGCATGGCAGGAGCCCGATTCCGACGCTGGGCACCTCTTCGACGCGAGCCGAATCGTCGATCTCGCATTGATCGCCGAGCGCGGCACCCTCGACTTCGTCACCTTGGACGATTCGTTCGCGTTGCAATCGCCGGGAACGGATCGAGTGCGCGGGAGGCTCGATGCACTCCTCGCGTTGGCGCGCGTCGCGCCGCTTACGAACGGGATCGGGCTGGTCCCGACCGTCACCACGACCCACACCGAGCCGTTTCACATCAGCAAGAACGTTGCGACGCTCGATCTCGTCAGCGCGGGCAGGGGCGGGTGGCGTGCGCAAGTCTCGAGTACCGAAGTCGAAGCGACCCACTTCGGGCGCAAACCCGTCGCAACCGACAGTGACATCCACGCCGAAGCGGCCGAAGTCATCGAGGTTGTCCGACGCCTTTGGGACAGCTGGGATGACGATGCCGTCATCCGCGATCAAGCAACCGGTCGCTACATCGACCGGGACCGGCTGCATTACGTCGACTTCGTCGGACGGTTCTTCAAGGTGAGGGGACCTTCGATCACGCCCCGCTCACCGCAGGCGCAGCCCCTGGTGGCCATCGACGCTGATTCCGACGCATCGATCGCGGTCGCCTCGTCACTTGCCGATATTGCCGTGATCCAAGCCCTGGATGCGGAGTCGGCACGAGCGCGACGGCTGGAGCTTCGCAGGCGAGCAGGCGACGCCGGCCGCGACGAAGACGCCCTCTTCGTACTGGGCACCGTCGACGCCCTCTTCGCCGACGGGACAGCGTCCGCGGCCGCGCAACGAGCGCGACTTGACGCGATCGATACCGAGCCGCCGGCACGTTCGACGCTCGACTTCGTCGGCACCGCGTCTGACTTCGCCATGCTCGCAGAGGACTGGTTCCGCTCCGGCGCAGTCGATGGATTCATTGTTCGGCCGGCCCGGCTTCCCCGCGACCTTCTCCACCTCGTTGACGGCGTCGTTCCCGTATTGCGGGAGCGGGGCGTGTTCCGAAGTTTCTACGGCGGCAACACACTGCGAGATCACTTCGGACTCGTTCGGCCTGCGAACAGATTTGCAGCCGCCCGATGACGCGCCACCGTCACGACCGCCAGGAAGACAAACGATGAGCAAGCCGATCAAGCAGATCCACCTCGCCGCCCACTTCCCCGGAGTGAACAGCACGACGGTGTGGAGCGACCCCACGTCCGGGAGCCAGACCGACTTCGCTTCGTTCGTGCATCTTGCGCGCACGGCCGAGCGAGGGAAGTTCGACTTCTTCTTCCTGGCCGAGGGGCTCCGTCTGCGCGAGCATCGCGGCCAGATCTTCGAGCTCGACGTCGTTGGTCGGCCGGATTCCTTGACGGTCCTGGCTGCGCTCGCCGCGGTGACCGAACACCTCGGCCTCGCCGCGACATTGAACACGACGTTCAACGAACCGTACGAGCTCGCACGCCAGTTCGCCTCGCTCGACCATCTGAGCCGCGGAAGAGCGGCATGGAACGCGGTGACGTCTCCCGACGCGTTCACCGGAGAGAACTTCCGCCGCGGCGGCTTCCTCGATCCAGCGCTGCGATACCAACGGGCCGAGGAATTCATTGTCGTCGTACGCGAGCTCTGGGACAGCTGGGACGACGACGCGCTCGTCGCCGACGCCGAGAGCGGTGAATTCACTCGTGAACGCGCGGTCAGAACCTTCGACCACACGGGCGCCCAGTTCGCGATCAGCGGTGAGTTCAATGTCCCGCGCTCTCCTCAGGGCTACCCCGTGCAGATCCAGGCCGGCGATTCCGACGAAGGCCGGGAGCTCGCAGCCGCATACTCCGACGTGATCTTCAGCCGACACTCTGGTCTCCGCGACGGGCAGGCGTTCTACACGGACGTCAAAGGCCGCCTCGCCCGTTATGGGCGCGAGTCGGACGAGCTCAAGATCATTCCGGCCGCCACGGCGATCGTCGGTGACACCGAAACCGACGCGCGCGAACGCTTCGACCACATCCGACGCCAACAGGTCAGCCCGCAGGGCGCGATCGCGTTCCTCGAGCAAGTGTGGGGACGCGACCTGTCGAGCTACGACCCCGACGGGCCCCTTCCCGCCATCGATCCCGACGTAGACGGCGGCAACTCGATCACGCGCGGGCGGGTGCGGCACGAAAAGGATCCGCTGGCGGTCGCGACGAAGTGGCGCGAAATCGCCGAGGCGAAGAACTTGAGCATCCGCGAGCTGATCATCGAGGTGACAACGCGGACGGCGTTCGTCGGCACCCCGGGTTACGTCGCGGAGACAATCAACGAGTACGTGCAGAACGACGCCGCCGACGGCTACATCCTCGTGCCGCACCTGACGCCGCACGGCCTTGACGATTTCGTCGACCTCGTCGTGCCCGAACTGCAGGAGCGCGGCGTATTCCGGACCGACTACGTCGGCACGACGTTACGGGAGCATCTCGGTTTGATGCGTCCTCGGTCGGCGCGCCCCGAGATCGACCTGGCCACG
>CAZLEC010000193.1:0-7602 GCA_964558245.1 uncultured Burkholderiales bacterium
TCGGGCGGCATCGACCCGATGCCTGCGGACCAGAGCAGCGACCGCGCCGCGACCGGGTTCGAGCTCTTGCTCGCAGATGCCCGGGCGCCCGCGTCGGACACCTCCGACTCGGCGAGCTCCGGCGACTCGAGCGGCTCCGACGGCGACAGCTCGTCGACCGGCGCCACCACGGGCGACAAGGCCACGACGCCGACCCCACCGGCGCCCAAGCCCGCGCCCGACGCCGACTCCTCCGGGTTGTTCGGAGTGGTCGGCGCACTCGCGCTGACACCGCCGCCCGTGACGCCCCCGGACCCGTCGACGGCGTCGACGGCGAGTCCCGACGACTCGACGCCGGCCGCAGACGTCACGAACGCCACGGCCCCGACCATCCTCGATCTCGTGACCGCGGCGATCTCGCCCGACCCGGGCGGCGACGGCGCCGCACCGGCCGATCCGCCGACCCCACCCAAGGTCGCCACCGACCTGTCGTCGCTGTTGGAACCGGCGCCGCGCCTCCCGGCCGCCGCGACCTCCCCGGCGGGCGCCGCGCCGAGCGCGCCGCCACCGACCGCGATCACGACGAACCTCGCGACCGCGAACGACAACCCGCCCGCGCCGACGAGCACGTCGGCGCGCCCGAGCGTCGTCGACTCTGCGGGCCCGCCGCCGTCGGACCGGCCGCATCCGCAGGCAAGCGCGTCGGCCGCGCCGAGCGGCGCGGCGACGTTCACGCCGCCGGCACCCGCGCCGGCACCCGTCGCGCCCGGTGTCGACGACCTCGCCGCGGCAACCGCGACCGTGGCGCCGCCGCCACCGGCCGAGCAGCTCGTGTCGGTGCTCGCCCCGCTGCGCACGTCGCCGACCGGCTCGTACACGTTGCGGCTCGAGCTGAAACCGCCCGAGATGGGACGCGTCGAGATGCGCGTCGAGATGCGCGACGGCGTGCTGCACGCGTCGATCCACGCCGACCGGGAGGGCGCCGCGCAGTTGGTCCGTGACTCACTCGGTGAGCTCCGCGATCGGCTGAACGCGGAAGGCGTGCGCACCGGTGATCTCACGGTGTCCGACGGCGGCGTGGGGCCGGGATCCCGCGACGGCGAAGACGCTTCCGGCTCCGCGTCGTCGTCGCCGACCTCGACGAACTCCGACGATTCCGCGATCGCGACTTCCGTACCGACCACCACCGATCCCGACTCCACGTCGCTGCTCGACGTGCGCGTGTGACGAGCTCCAGGAGCGAACGATGACCGCGATCAGTCCGACGACGCCACCGACCACAACACCGACTTCGACGTCGACGTCGACCGACACCACGTCGACCGGTACCAACGAGAGCAATCAGCTGAACGAGGACACCTTCTTGCAGCTGCTCGTCGCCCAGATGAAGTACCAGGACCCGCTGTCGCCGACCGACAGCACCCAGTTCCTGACCCAGACCGCGCAGTTCACCGAGGTGAGCACGCTCCAACAGATCGAAACCGACCAGCAGGCGATCCAGCACACCAACCAACTGCTCGCGGCGAGCGGCATGGTCGGGCGCGGCGTCACGTACTCGACCACCGGAATCGCACCGTCCACCGCAGTCGCGACCAGCACGGTCTCCGTCGGCGGCAACCTGGCGCAGGACGCCCCCGTGGGCGCGCACGTGACGGTCGACACCACGGCGTACAACAACGTCGGCGCCCAGGTGCCGTTGGAGCTCCAGTTCACCCGCACCGCCGGCGGCTGGTCGATGCAGGCCTCGAGCGACGGACAGACGATCGGGGATCCGTCCGACGTCACGTTCGACGCAACCGGCGAGCGCACGAGCGCCGACGTCAACCTCAGTGAGAGCGCGCTCGATCAGGTGTCGAACACGTCGGGAACGTGGCCCGCCACCGGCATCACGATCGACATGGGATCGGCGAACGACCCCAACCGCGTCGAGATGGGGCCCGGCGCGTCGAACGCGGCCGTGCTCGCGCAGGACGGCGGCGATGGTCAGACGCTGACCGGCATCGTCACCGGAGTGCACGTCACCACCGACGGTCCGCAACTCGAGATCGACGGCCGCGACGTACCGCTGGCATCGGTGACGGAGGTGCAAGCCCCGGCACTGTGATCCGAAGACCGCGCGCAACGTAACGACTTCACCTGATCTACACCGCGCCCAGGCGCGAGCAACCAACTGGAACACGAAGAGAGGAATTCAACATGCTCCGCTCGATGTTCGCCGCGGTCTCCGGACTCCAGGCGCACCAGACGTTCATGGACGTCGTGGGCAACAACATTGCAAACGTCAACACCACCGGGTTCAAAGCGGGGACCGTCGAGTTCGAGGACCTGTTGAGCCAGACGCTCAACGGCGCGGGCTTGCCGACCTCCGCGATCTCGGGTGGCACGAATCCCGCGCAGGTCGGTCTCGGTGTCCGGCTCGCCGGGATCGGCACCAACTTCTCGCAAGGTGCGGCGCAGGAAACCGGGCGCTCGACCGACTTCGCGATCCAGGGTGACGGCTTCTTCGTCGTCCAGCAGGGCGGCGTGCAGGCCTACACGCGCAACGGCAGCTTCTCGCTCGACGGTCTCGGCCAGTTGGTGACCGGCGACGGCGGTCTCGTGCAGGGTTGGCAAGCCGACCCGCAGGGCAACGTCAACACCAACGCGAGCACCGGGCCGGTGAAGATCCCGGTCGGTCAGACCATCTCGCCGGTCACGACCGCGAACATCAAGGTCGGTGGGAACTTGCCGTCGGACTCGGCGGTCGGCACGAAGATCGACGTCTCGATCGACGTGAACAACAGCCTCGGCGCATCGATCCCGTTGCGCATGGAGTTCACGAAGGTCGCCGACTCGGCCGGGAGCGTGAACTGGACGATGACGACCTACGACAGCGCGAACAACGCCGTCGCCGGCCCCAGCAACGTGCAGTTCGACGACAACGGCAACCTCACGTCGGGGAACCTCACGCTCACCCAGGCCCAGTTGAACGCGATTGCGGGAACTTCGGGCACGTGGGCGGCAGCGGGCGCGGTCGTGAACTTCGGGACCTCGAGCGCCGCCGACCGCCTCACCGGCGCGGCCTCGCTCAACAGCGTCGCCGCGTTGTCGCAGGACGGTTCGGGGATCGGCTCGCTGGTGAGCTTCAGCGTCGGCGAGAGCGGACTGATCAGCGGTGTGTTCTCCAACGGCCGGACCCAGGCGCTCGGTCAGATCGCGCTCGCGACGTTCGCGAACCCCGCGGGTCTGCTCAAGCAGGGCAGCTCGCTGTTCACGACGTCGGCCGACTCGGGAGTCGCCGAAGTGGGCGTCGCCGGCGTCGGCGGCCGGGGCACCCTCACCGGCTCGACGCTCGAAGGGTCGAACGTCGACCTGGGCCAGGAATTCACCAACATGATCATCGCTCAGCGTGGTTTCGAGGCGAACGCCAAGGTCATCACGACCTCCGACCAACTCCTCCAGGACCTCGTGAACCTGAAGCAGGGCTGACCGCCCTTTTGAACAAGCAGGCGGGTCCACCATGACATCGGTGGTGGGCCCGTTTGCCTTCACTGGCTCGCTGGCCCTGCCGATAAGTCCCACACGGCCTGGGAGGGCCATCCTCGAGGTCCAAGGATGGATCGATGATCACTGTCACGCGCTTGAACGGTCCGGCGTTCGCACTGAACCCCGACCTGATCGAACGCATAGAGACAACGCCCGACACCGTCATCACGCTCGTCGACGGCGCGAAGTACGTCGTACGCGAGAGCGTCGACGAGCTGATCGCGCGAGTGCGCGAGTCGAAGGCGGCGGTCATCGCGCTGTCGCATCTCTTGGAGCACCCGTCCAGCGGTGGGCCGACGCTGCGCGTCGTACCCGGCGGCGACTCGGAGGTTTGACATGGCCAAGAAGAAGGCAGCAGCGGCTGAGGGCTCCGAGGGCGAAGCGCCCAAGGGCAAGAAGAAGCTGTTCATCATGGTGTTCGTGTTCGTGCTGATCGGTGGGTTCGCCGCGAAGACGATCCTGCTCAAGCCGAAGCCGCTCACCACCGCGCAGGTCGCGGCGGCAACCAAGCTCGCCGACGTGAAGCTCCAGAACCTGTGCGCCTCGCACAACAACCTGCCCCAACAACCGCTGCCGGGCGCGGCCGCGAACGGCGTTCCGACCACCACGACCACGACCGCGGGTCCCGACTCCCCCGCGCCCGCCGGCCCGGTCGACTCGCTCGACGCGATCACGATCAATCTCTCGGCCGGTCACTACCTGAAGGTCGGGATGGCGCTCCAGGTACCGGCCGGCATGGACCCGACGACGGTCAAGACCACCGAGAACTGGGAAGCGGTCGCCGCCAAGACGGTGATCGACGCACTTTCGGGTCAGACGATCGACGCCCTGAGCGCGCACCGCCAGGCCGAGGAGAACACCATCGGTGACACGGTGTGCCGCAAGACCGAGGGCAAAGTCCTCACGATCTATTTCACCGACTTCGTGATGCAGTGATGCGCGGCACGGGTGTCGGCCCGGTGACCTTCACCGAGCGCGCGAATCTCTGAACCGAGGCTCTCAACTCGGGGCCGGTCGGGCCGATCGATGGTCCGTGAGCGTCACCACGGGGACCAAGCGGGGCCGGAACCAGCCGAACGTCGTTCCGTTCGACTTCCGGCGCCCCAACAAGTTCAGCCGCGACCATGTGCGTGCATTCCAGATCGTGCACGAGACGTTCGCGCGGCAGCTCTCCACCGTGCTGGCGACGACACTGCGCGCCGGCGCGAACTGCACGCTCGGAACCGTCGAGCAGCTGACCTACGACGAGTACGTGCGTTCGCTCGCGAATCCGTCGTACCTCATCGTGCTGTCGCTCAGCCCGCTTCCGGGCGCGGCCATCCTCCAGTTCCCGCTGCCGATCGTGTTCGCGGCCATCGACCGCCTGCTCGGCGGCACCGGCGACTCCGTGTCGCCGAAGCGGCCGCTCACCGAGATCGAGTCGAACCTCATGCGCTCGGTGGTCGACCGTACGTTGCGAGAGCTGGAGTACGCGTACGAGACCTTGGTGCGCGTCGAAGCCGAGATCGTGCAGCAGGAATTCAACCCGCAGTTCGCGCAGATCGCCGCGCCTTCCGACATGGCGATGGTCGTGTCGTTCGACACGCGCATCGGCGAGAAGCACGGCAACGCGACGATCTGCATCCCGTTCTCGACGATGCAACCGGTGCTCGAGAGCCTCGCGAGCCAGTCGCTGCTCCACGATCACCGCGGCCAAGACCCGGTCGCGTGGCAACAGCAACTCGAACGCGCGCTCTCCCGCGTGACCGTCGAAACCTGCGTTCGGTTCGACGACGTCGCGCTCAGCTCGGAAGAGATCGTCGGCCTCCGGGTCGGCGACATCGTTCCGCTCGACCATCCCATCGAACAACCCGTGACGATCACGGTCGACGACGTGACCTGCAACAAGGCCGTGACCGGCCGGCGTGGGAAGCGACTCGCCTGCCTCGTGGTCGACGCGGCTCAGGAGCATGACCAATGACGCTGATCGACAGCCTGGAAGCCACGAACGACGTCGCGCTCGCGGTGACGTCGGCGCTCGAGCAGGTGCTCGGGGTCGACGTGATCCTTGCGGTCGGCATCGCCCAGCGCCAGGCGCCCACTCCCGAGCTCCTTCCCGAAGGCGCGACCCGCGCGGTGTCGCTGCCGCTGTCCGAAGCCGTCGACGGCGACATCGCGTTGGTCGTCAGCGACAGCTTCGCGATCGCGCTCGAGGCGCGGGCGTCCGACGAGTTGCTCACGTCGGCGACGTCGACTGCGCTCGAGGCCGGCGCGACCGTGATGAGCAGTCTCGTCGACTCCGAGCTGCAGATCGGCCGCGTGATCGAGGTCGCCACCGAAGTCGTGACCGCCGACGACGGAGAATGCATCGTCTACCCGCTGCTCCAGAACGACGAGCGCGTGGCGTGCCTGGTCATCAAGCTCGTGACCGCCGACGAGTCGTCGACCTCCGTCGCGCTGCACGAGTTCGCGCAGCTCAACGACGGCGGTGCGTCGTTCGGCGGGAGCCGCCCCCTCGCAATCCTCAAAGACGTCGAGATGGGCGTCACCGCCGAGCTCGGCCGGCGCCGGATGACCGTGCGTGATCTCCTCGCACTCACTCCCGGCTCGGTCATCGAGCTCGACCGCGCGGCCGGCGCCCCGGTCGACGTGCTCGTCAACGGCACCCTGATCGCGCGCGGCGAGGTCGTCGTGATCGACGAGGAGTTCGGAATCCGCATCGCGGAAATCGTCGCCGCGGAGTCGATGGGCGCGGCCTGATGTCGACGGCGGGGACGCTCGCGCTCTTCGCGCGCCTGATCGCCTCGCTGGGGGTCGTCATCGGCCTGATGTGGTTCGCGGCGCGATTCGTGCGTCGCCGCGGACTCGGCGGGTTCGGCAACCCCTCGCGCGGGCCGGGGATACACATCGACGTCATCGCCCGGCGCACGCTCGGCCGGAACTCGTCGATCGCGGTGGTGCGCGCCGGCGACCAGGGCTTGATCATCGGCGTCACCGATCAGCAGGTGACGAAGCTCGCCGACGCCGATCTCAGCAAGCTCGATCTCGAAACTGCGGATGGCCAATGGACGGCCGCACCGCTCGGGCCCGACAACCCGACTCCGTCATGGAAGGCGATGCTCGACCAACTTCGGGACCGTACGGCCCGTCGCTGAGCGTCACCGAGCCGCAAGGCCGCCGTGACCGGAACCCCGCGTAAGCGGAAATCCAACCCAGGATCCTGCCGCCGCTTCGTCGTCGGAACCGTGCTCGCGCTCGGATTCATCGGCACGATCGCGTCGATGGCGATCGGCTCCGGCCCGGCCGGTGCGGTCGTCGCGCCGAACACCCCGCCCGTCACCGCGCCTGCGCTCGCCGTACCCCCGATCACCGCGCCGTCGATCACGACGCCCGGCGCGCTCTCCGGCACACCGACGACGCCGACCACGGGCGTGTCGGGCACCACCGGGAACACCGGATCCATCTCGATCGACCTCGGCAACCTGGCCGGGTCCACCAACCCCAAGCACCCGAACAGCAAGCCGAATCAGAGCGTCATCATCATCCTGTTGCTGACGGTGCTCGCGATCGCGCCGGCGCTCATGGTGATGCTCACGAGCTTCACACGCATCGTCATCGTGCTCTCGCTCACGCGCAACGCGCTCGGCCTCACCGCGATCCCTCCGAACCAGGTGGTCATCGGGCTCGCGTTGTTCCTGAGCCTCTTCGTGATGGCCCCAACACTCACCAAGATCAACGACACGTCGCTGCAACCGCTGCTGAAGGGCAAGATCAGCTACGGCCAGGCGTACGACAAGGCGCAGAGCCCGCTGCGGACCTTCATGCTCGGTCAGACGCGCCAGAGCGACCTGAGCCTCTTCACCGCTGCGAGCCACGAGAAGCCGGCGCCGCGCGACAAGGTTCAGATGACGGCGCTGGTGCCGGCCTTCGTGCTCTCGGAGCTGAAGACCGCGTTCATCATCGGGTTCGTGATCTTCATCCCGTTCCTGATTATCGACCTCATAGTGAGCTCCACGTTGATGTCGATGGGCATGTTCATGCTCCCACCGGTTCTCGTCTCGCTTCCGTTCAAGCTGTTGCTGTTCGTGATGGTCGACGGGTGGGCGCTCATCGTCCGCT
>CAZLEC010000194.1:0-7581 GCA_964558245.1 uncultured Burkholderiales bacterium
GCTTCCGAGCGGAAAGCCAAGAACCTCGCGCGAAACCCACACTGCGTCCTGACAACCGGGCGAAACGAGCTCCACGGTCTCGACCTCGTCGTCGAAGGTGACGCGGTTGAGGTGACCGGCGAGGCCGAACGCGACGCCGTCGCCGACACCTACGAGTCGAAATACGGTCCGCATTTCACCGACCCGTCCGGTACCTGGTTCGGCCTCGGTGACGCCATCCGCCGAGGCGACGCGCTCGTGTACCGCGTGGCCCCCGCGACGGCCTTCGGCTTCGCCAAGGGCAAGCCGTTCAGCCAGACTCGATGGACCTTCTCTTAGCGCCCGCGGGTTCGAATCCCGCCAGAGTGTGCTACTTCGTCGCGGCTTGGATGGCGCGCCAGACGCGTTCGGAGGTGCAGGGCATGTCGACGTGGGTGACGCCGAGGTGGCTGAGCGCGTCGACAACGGCGTTGTGGATGGCGGGGGTGGATCCGATGGTGCCGGACTCGCCGATGCCTTTGGCGCCGAGTGGGTTGCGGGGGCTGTCGGTCTGGGTGTTCGACACCTCGAAGCTGCACAGCTCGGCCGCCGACGGCATCGAGTAGTTCAACAACGTTGCCGTGAGCGGGTTGGCGTCGTCGTCGTATTGCATCCACTCGTACAGCGCCTGCGCCGCGCCTTGCGCGATGCCGCCGTGCTGTTGGCCGCCGACGAGGAGCGGGTTGAGGATGCGGCCGCAGTCGTCGACGGCGACATGGCGCAGCATCACGACCTGACCGGTCTCGGTGTCGACCTCCACCACCGACACGTGCGCGCCGAACGGGAACGTGGAGTCGGTGCCGTCGAAGTCGAGCTCGTGGCGCAACGGCGCCGGCTCGAGACCCTCGGGCAGCTTGGAGGGATCGCGCGACGCGACCGACAGATCGGCCCAGGAGAGCACCGCGGCCGGGACACCGGCGACGTGCAGGCCACCGTCGCCGACCACGATGTCGTCGGGCGACGCCTCGAGCAGGTGACTCGCGACCTGACGGGCCCGGTCCAACACCTCGTTGGACGCGACGTGGATCGCGCTGCCCGCGGTTTGCAGTGATCGCGACCCCATCGTGCCCGCGCCGCGCGGCACCCGATCGGTGTCGGAGTTCACGAGGGTGATCTTGTCCATCGGGATGCCGAGGACCTCGCTCGCGAGCATGGCGAACGCGGTGTGGTGGCCCTGGCCGTGCACGCTGGTACCGGCGATCACGTTGGCGGAACCGTCGTCGTTGATCTCGACCGCGCCGAACTCCACGTGCAACCCCACCGGCGCGGTGACCTCGACGTAGGTCGACACACCGATCCCGAGCTGCTTGGTGTCACCGTTGGCGCGGCGGCGGGCCTGCTCGGCGCGCAGCTCGCCGTAGCCGGACGCCTTCAGCACGGCGTCGAGCGCCTTCTCGTACTCGCCGGAGTCGTAGTTCGCGCCGGTGATCGTGGTGAGCGGGAACCGCCCCGGCTGGATGAAGTTCACGCGCCGGATCTCGGCGGGATCCATGCCGATCTTGTCGGCGGCGACGTCGAGCACCCGCTCGATCAGTTGCGTCGCCTCCGGCCGGCCGGCGCCCCGGTACGGTCCGACGGTCGTGTTGTTCGTCAACGCGGCGGTGGCCTGGAACCGCACCTTCGGGATCTCGTACACCCCGACCGACATCATCTGCGTCAGCGAGGGCAGGATCGCGCCGAGACCCGGATACGCGCCCGCCGACGCGATCACGGACGCGTCGTAGCCGACGATCTTGCCGTCGGAGCCGACCCCGAGCTTGGCAGTCATCACGAAGTCGCGGCCGTGCACCAGCGAGACCATGTCCTCGGAGCGCGTCGCGATCCACTTCACGGGGCGCCCGAGCTTGAGCGCGACGGCGGCCGCAACGAGATGCTCCACGTACGGTCCCGCCTTCGGACCGAAACCGCCGCCGACCCATGGGCACACGACGCGCAGCTGCGCCGGATCGAGCCCGAGCATGGGCGCGTACACGGCGTGGAGCGCGTGCGGCGCCTGCGTGGAGACCCAGCACGTCAGGCCGGGATCGCCGGGCACCGCGAGGATGCCGTTGGTCTCCATGGGAACCCCGGCCAGGCGCTGGCTGACCATCGTGACTTCGGCGATCGCGTCGGCGCCCGTGAGCGGGTCGGCGTCGCCCTCCTCGGGGAACGTGCTGCCGAAGCACACGTTCGAGCCGTGCTCGGCGAACAGCAACGGTGCGTCGGGCGCCAGCGCGTCGAGCGGACTGATGACCGAAGGCAACGGGTCGTAGTCGACGACGACCCGCTCGGCCGCGTCGACAGCCTGCGCTCGAGTCTCCGCCACCACCGCCGCGACGATGTCGCCGACGAAGCGCACCTTGCCGGTCGCGAACACCGGCCGGTTCAGGGTGTCGGGCATCATCGGGAACTGCTGCAGCGATACGAGACCGAGGTCGTCGCCACCCGCGTGGAACACGCCGACGACACCCGGCATCGACAACGCGTCGGCGATGTCGACGGCCGTCAGGTTGGCGTGCGCGACCGTCGACCGCACGAACGCGACCCGCAGCGTGCCGACCTCGTCGAGGTCGTCGACGTACTTGCCTGCACCCGTGAGCAGCGCGGGGTCTTCGAGCCGGCGGACGGCATTCCCGAGAATCGAACCGGACGTGGGCATCGGCACTCCTCCGTGTCTCGAGAGGCCGACGCTACCGGGCCGGGCGGCGGTCCGCATCTACCCCTTCGGGGTTGTTGCGAGGCGGCGTATGCTCTCGACAACCAAGCTCGGGGGTGAGCGATGAAGACTCTTGACCGCGCCCAGGACCAGGCTCTCGCAGAGTTGGCACTCGTCGGCCGGAAGCGTCGCCCCCTCGCGGCGATGGGTGCCGTGGTCGTGGTGGTCGCCGTCGTCGCGGCGTCGATCGCCTACATGGCGGCCTCGCCCCACACCGTCACCAAGACGAAGACGGTGGTCGAGGTGAGGCAGACGCCGACTACCCTCGCGCCCACGTGCGCACCGGGGGCCGCGCCCGGCTCGTGCAACATCGACGAGGAACGCGAAGCCAACATTCCCGATCAGCCGCTCAGCGCGGCAACCCGTGCCCAACTCGCCGTGCAGCTCGTCGCGGCGCGGGCCGCCGCGCTCCGGTACCCGACGGTCGCCGACGCGCTCGCGGCCGGCTTCATCGCGGCCGGCAAGTTCTCGCCCGAGACCGGCGCGCACTACGTGAAGATGTCGGTGCCCGACGGCTCGTTCGACGCCGCGAACCCGAGCTCGCTCATCTACGACGGCAACAGCCCGAACTCGAAGGTCATCGGTGACATGTATCTCGCCGGCGGAGAGAACCCGCCCGCCGGCTTCGCCGGACCGAACGACCACTGGCACCGTCACTCGAACACGTGCGTCATCTTCGGCGGCGGCAAGATCGTCGTGCCGTTCGCGGCCGACTCGAGTGTTACCCAGGCGCAGTGCGACGCGCAGCACGGCACCTTCATGCAGGAGACGGTCTGGATGGTCCACGCCTGGGTCGTGCCCACGTGGGAGAGCCCGCTCGGCGTGTTCTCGCACAACAACCCCGACGTGAAGTGCGCCGACGGCACCGAGAAGACCGACGCCGTCGGGTTCTGCCAGGGCACCTGAGCCAACCAGAAGCTGCGAACGGCCGATCAGACCGCCGTTCGCCCACCGTCGATGGTGAACACGCTGCCGGTGA
Source organism: uncultured Burkholderiales bacterium (assembly GCA_964558245.1). Classification (GTDB taxonomy): domain Bacteria; phylum Actinomycetota; class Acidimicrobiia; order IMCC26256; family PALSA-610; genus JBBQER01. Next base: position 3,693 of record CAZLEC010000194.1, read on the forward strand.
CCGCGCGCGCTTCGTCGGTCATGAGGTGCACCGCGAGCGCGGCCACGTCGCCGGCGGCCACGAGCTCGCCGAGCGGCACGTGCTGCAGCCCTCGCTCGATGTGCCCCGGGATGCCGCGGGTCATCGGAGTCTCGGTGAGCCCGGGCGCGATCACATTCACTCGGATGTGCCGGGGCGCGAGCTCGAGCGCGAGGCTCCGGGCGATCGCGTGCACGCCGGCCTTCGCGGCGACGTAGGGCAGCAGCCCGGTGCCGGGCCGGAGCGCGAGCGACGAACCGGTCGCAAGGAGCAGGCCGCCCTCGGGTCCGAAGTGCGGCACCGCCGCGCGAAACGTGAGCAGCACGCCGGTCAGATCGACGGCGAGCACCCGGTTCCATTGATCGAGATCGAGCTCACCGATCGTGGTCGCCGGGGTCAGGATTCCCGCGTTCGCGTACGCGACATCGAGGCGGCCGAGCGATCGCACGAGCTCGTCGACGGCCGCGCCGACCGCACCGACGTCGGAGACGTCAGCGACCCTGACCGCGGCGCGCCGGCCGGTGGCGTGCACCTCCTCGGCCAGCGCATCGAGCGCGCCGCCGTCGAGGCCGATCGCCCCGATGTCGGCTCCCTCGCGCGCGGCGCGGCACGCGGTCTCTCGTCCGATTCCGCTCTCCGCGCCGGTGATGAGGACGACACGTCCGGCGAGCGGAGGAGTCCGGGCGTCACTCACGTCGCCTCGGGCGGCCAGTCAGCGAGCGGTTTCCCGATCTCCCAGCGGTGGCCGAACGGGTCGTCGATCCGCCCCAATCGCCAACCGTGTTCGTCACCGACCGGGCTGATCTCGACGGCGCCCGCGGCGACCGCTCGCGCGACGACCGTCTCGGGTTCGTCGACGATCAGCAGCATTCGTGCCGTCGCGCCGCCGACGGTGCGCGGGCTGAAGTTGCCGTGGGGCGGCGACTCGTCCTCGACCCAGAACCTGGCGTCCCCCACCGCGAGCTGGGCGACGACCTCCTCGAGCTCATCGGTTCCGCCGACGCTGAACACCTCGACCGCACCGAACGCGGTCTTGTAGAACTCGACCGCGGCGCGACCGTTCCGCACGGCCAACTGCGCCTGCACGACGGGTTGCGCGCGCTTCCTGCTCACCGGCCGATTCTGTCACCTACGGTCACGGACGCAGCGCGCGACGCTCAGACGTTCGGGTTCGGGATCGGTCCGGGCTGGCCAGGCGTGCATATCGGCGCGCCGGTCGGGTTCTTGGGTGCGGGGAGCTTGGGCGGAGTGAGGAACGCCGGCGGCCCGGTGAGATCGAGACAGTCGAGCAGGTTGTCGGCGGCGGCGTCGCGGTTGCTGAGCGCGGGCAGGTTCCACTTGTGCTCGACGAGGCTGAGGATCGACGTGTGGTCGTGCACCACATGCGATACGTAGTCCTTCTTCGCGAACGGCGACACGACGACGGCGGGGACGCGGAATCCGTAACGGGTGTAGTCGCCGGGCAGCTCGCGCGGCAGCCCGTCGAGATGATCACCGGTGTGGATGGTCGCGATCGGCTCGATGTCGTCGGGGGCGACCGCAACCGGCGGGGCGACATGGTCGTAGTAACCGCCGTGCTCGTCGTAGCAGAGCACCAACACGGTCTTCGACCAGTTCGGGCTCTGCATCACCGCGTTCACGACCTTGGCGGTGAAGGCCTCGCCGACCGAGATGTCTTGCGGGTCTTCCTCGCTCGAAGTCTCGCCGTTCGACTCGACGAGACAGAACGACGGCAACTTGCCCGCCGCGGCATCGGTGAAGAACTGGTCGATCTTGGGGCACTTGTCGGAGTTCTTCGCGTACACCGGCGAGAACAGGTACAACGACGGTATGCCCGAGTTGTAGTCGAGCCACGATACGTCATAACGGTTGAGCATCTCCACGATCGTGCCGCGCTTCGGGAGCGGCACGTCGTTCTCGCCGACGATCGAGTTGATCGTGCCCAGCGCCGAACCGCACAACAAGAAGCGGCGGTTGGGCTGCGTCTGGCCGAGCACCGACGCGAACCAACGGTCGCACAGCGGGAACGTGCTCGCGAGGCCGTAGTAGAAGGGCAGGTCCGTGCCGTCCCAGTAGCCCATGGCGGCCGCACCCGACGGGCTCCGCACGAAACCGTCGAGCTTGCCGTTGTCCCACTGGATGTGCGAGGAGTTCCAGTTCTGGCTCACGGAGTGGCTCTGGCACGTGTTGGCCATGTGGAACGCGCGCACCGGGTTGCCGTGCGCGTCGGGATTCGACGCAAGCGGGAGGCCGTGAGCGTCGAGCTTGAAACCGTCGCCTCGGCCGAGCATGCCGAAGTAGTTGTCGTACGAGTGGTTCTCCTGCATCACCACCACGATGTGGTCGATCTCGGGGATCAGATCGGCGCCCGCCGGACGCGTCGGGTCGGGCCGCTGACCCGCGATCCGGGGGACCGTGGTCGTGGTCGTCGAGTGCGGCGTGGTGGAAGTCGGCACGCGTCGCGCCGCACCACGCGAGCCGCCCGACGAGCAACCGGCGAGCGCCGCCAAGGCGGCCGTCGAGCCCGCGGCAGCGAGGAACTGGCGGCGCGACACCCCGGCGGACCCACCCATCGGCAGCACAATAGAGGTCGCCGGCGCGCCGCGACCGGTCAGGTCTTGGCGCGTGCCTCTTGCTCGAGCACGAGCGCCAGCGTCGGGCACACCGACACCGCCCGGCGAGCGTGATCCTCGAGTGACTTCGGTATCGGCTTCGGATCGATGATCGGATAGCCCCAGTCGTCGAGGGTGATCCGCTCCGGGAACAGCTCGGCGCACATGCCGTGCGCGACGCACTTGATCGGATTCAGCACCAGACGAAAGCTCATCGCCAGCCTCCGGTCTTGGGGGTCGGGAGCACGGGCGCGCCGGTCTCGCGGCACGGGCCGGCATGGCGGTGACGCGTGATCTCCTCCTGGAACACGCGGAGGCTGCTGGCAACGAAGCGGGCGACGCCGTCGGGGTGCTTGCACGCGCCGCGGCCCTCCATCATCGAGAGCCAACGCTTGAGCAGCGACTCCGCTTGGCCGGAGCGGTCGCCCGCCACCAGCGTCTCCATCGCGCCCGCGATCGCGTCGAGGCCGTTGACGCACGCGCCGCACTGCCCGGCGTTCTGATCGGCGAGCCACCTCGTCGCACGCGAGACCTCCGCGAGCGCGCAGGTGCCGCGGCGCGGCATCGCGACGATGATCCCGGCACCGAGTCCGCCACCGGTGCGCCGGAGCTCGTCGACCCCGAGCCGCACCTTTTCCGCCGCGGCGGGCGCCATCCAGGCGCCGAAGTAGCCGCCCACCAACACGCCGGCGAGGTCTGCGCATTCGGCTCCGGCCATTCGGAGCACGTCGCCGAGCCCGGAGCCGAGCGGGATCTCGTAGACGCCGGGCTTGCTCACCGCGCCCGAGAGCGTCACGAGCGTGGTCCCCGGATCCTGCGGAGTGCCGGCCGAGCGATACCAGGCCGCGCCGAACCGGCCGATGAGCGCGAGGTCGCCGAGGGTCTCGACGTTCTGCACGAGTGTGGGCCGGCCGTCGACGCCCTTCTCGAACGGCCGGGGTGGCACGAACATCGGCTTGGCGTCGCCGCCGTTGAGCCAGTGCACGAGTGCGGTCTCCTCACCGGACACGTACCGATTCGGCGCGCCGACGATGCGGAACTCGATTGCGTCGTATCCGTACCCGCGGCGCTCGGCGAGCGCGCGCTCGAGGATCGGCTGTACCGGCGACCCGCGCTTCAGGCACAGAATGACTTCGCGCGCGCCGACGATCTCGGCCGCGAGCACCGCGCCGTCGAGCACGAGATGCGGGACGTGGCTCATCAGCACGACGTCCTTGACGCTCGCGGGCTCGCCCTCGGTTCCGTTCGCGACCAGGAGA
>CAZLEC010000195.1:0-7576 GCA_964558245.1 uncultured Burkholderiales bacterium
TACGTCGTCGAAGTCGTCGAAGCTGGTGCACGGCTGGATCCGCTACCTCCAGCAGCGCGAGGTCGGGCTCGTCTACGAAGCGCTGGCCGAGCGCCAGATCCTCCGCCACACCGCGCCGCACCTCGTCCGTGTGCTGCCGTTCCTGCTCCCGGTCTTCACCCGCGACGGATTGCTCCCCCGCCGGCTCGCCCGGCTGCTCGGCACCACTATGTGGGCGTACGACCTCACCGGCGGGCTCCGCATCGGCAAGTTGCACCGACGGGTCTCGAAGGAGGAGGCGCTGCGCTACATGCCGACGTTGCACGCCGACAACGTCGCGGCGTCCTACGTGTACTACGACGCGCAGACCGACGACGCCCGCCTCACGCTGGCAATCGCGCGTACCGCAGCCGACTACGGCGCCGCGGTCGCGAACTACACCCGTCTCGTCGAGTTCGACAAGGGAGCCGACGGGCGCGTCAACTGCGCGCGCGTCATCGCCGACGGGGAAACGATCGACGTTCGCGCGAAGGTGGTCGTGAACGCGACCGGCGTGTGGTCCGACGACGTGCGCGCGCTCGACGAGGGAACACACCCGTCGTCGATCAGGCCCGCGAAGGGCGTGCACATCACGGTTCCGTGGTCGCTCGTGCAGAACCAGATCGCGGCAGTGATTCCCGTCCCGAAGGACCGCCGCTCGGTGTTCGTCGTTCCCTGGGGCGGCGAAGGCGGCGATCACCGCTTCACCTACATCGGCACGACCGACACCGACTACGACGGCTCCGTCGACGACCCGCAGATCACTCCCGACGACGTCGAGTACCTGTTGCGCGCGATCAACGCGGCGGTCACCACCACCATCTCGCAGTCGGACATCCTCGGGTCGTGGGCCGGCCTGCGCCCGCTGGTGCGCGCCGCGACGACCGAACGCACCGCCGACCTGTCGCGGCGCCACTCGGTACGCGCCTCCGACAGCGGCGTGGTCACGGTCACCGGTGGGAAGCTCACGACGTATCGCCGGATGGCCGCCGATGCCGTCGACGTCGCGGTGAAAGAGCTCGGCATCGAAGGCCGGCGCCGGAGCGGCACCAAGCGTGTGCAGTTGCACGGCGCCGCGGGCTGGGACGCGGCCGAGCTCCCGACCGATCTCGCGACTCGCTACGGCGGCGACGCCCGCGACGTGCTGGCGCTGTCGCGTGCCGATGCGACCCTGGCGGAGCCGATCGTGCCCGGTCTCTCGTACGCCAGGGCCGAAGTCGTGTACGCCGTGCGCTCGGAGATGGCCCGCACGGTCGACGACGTCCTCTCGCGCCGCACGCGTGCGCGCCTGCTCGCACGCGACGCATCGGCCGCCGCCGCCCCGGAAGTGGCGAACCTCATGGCTGTGGAGCTCGGGTGGGGCGACACTGAGCGCGAACGACAGGTCGAGCGGTACCGCGCGTTGATCAGCACGGAGCGGGCGACGGGCGGGTTGCCCGAGACCGCCCTCGACGCACTCACGCAGCCACCGGCCTAGTCTCCCGGCGTGGAGACGAATCGAGGCGCGCCCACGCCTCCTATCGCGTTCGCGGGCGACGCGGCGGGCGTGCTCGGCCGGCTCGACCGCGGGCGCATCGAGGTGAGCGACCAACTCCGCGAGCGCCTCGCCGAGACCGGTGCGGAAGTCTCGGTCGCGCCCGCCGAGATCTCCGAGGCCAGCCGCGACTGGTGGCCCCTCGCCATGATCTGGGCCCTCGACGACCAGGTGACGACGCGGGCGTCGGCGATCGTCCGCCCGCACTCGACCGGCGAGGTCGCCGCCGTCTTGCGCCTGTGCAACGAGGCCCGCGTCCCGGTCACCGCCGCGGCGGGCCGGAGTGGCGTGTGCGGCGCGAGCGTCCCCGTGTTCGGCGGCGTGCTGCTCGACCTGACCGCGATCGCCGGGATCACGGGTGTCGACCACACGTCGATGCTCGTCGACGTGAAGCCGGGCACGTTCGGTGACGTCTTCGAGGACGAGCTGCGCGCCGATCACGGCGTCACGTGCGGGCACTGGCCGCAGTCGATGGCGCTGTCGACCGTCGGCGGTTGGCTCGCGTGCCGCGGTGCCGGTCAGCTCTCGACGCGCTACGGCAAGATCGAGGACATCGTCGCCGGGATCGACGTCGTGCTCGCCGACGGGACCGTCGTGACCACCGGCGGCTCGCCGCGGGCGGCCGTGGGTCCCGATCTCACCCAACTCTTCGTCGGCTCCGAGGGAACGCTCGGCATCATCGTCGGCGCGCGCCTGCGCCTGCACCCGATCCCACCCGCCGAGATCCGCGCGGCGTACGCGTTCACCTCGTTCACCGACGGTCTCGACGCGATGCGCCGCATCGTGCAACGCGGCGCGACTCCCGCGGTGTTGCGGCTGTACGACGCGACCGAGGCCGACCGCAGCTATCAAACCGGCAATGCCAACGTGCTCCTCGCGATGGACGAAGGCGACGCGCACATCGTGGACGCGACCCGGCGCATCATCGACGAAGCATGCGCGCCCGCCGACGCGATCGACGTCGGCCTGGTCGAGCGGTGGATGCAGCACCGCAACGACGTGTCGGCACTCGAAGCCCTCATCAGCCGCGGCTTCGTCGTCGACACGATGGAGATCTCCGCCTCGTGGAGCGTGCTCCCCGCGGTGTACGAGCGCGCGACCGCCGCGATCCAGGGCGTCGAGCACACGATGGTCGCGTCGGCGCACCAGAGCCACTCGTACGTCGACGGCGCGTGTCTCTACTTCACGTTCGCCGGCAAGCCTCCCGCCGCGGATCGCGAGGCTTACTACCGAGCGGCGTGGGACGCCGGCCAACGCGCCGTGCTCGCGGCCGGCGGCGCGCTCAGCCATCACCACGGCGTCGGCTTGAACCGCTCGCGTTTCGTCGCCGAGGCGCTCGGGGCCGGCTTCGGTGTGCTGCAGTCGGTGAAGGACGCGCTCGACCCGAACGGCATCCTGAATCCGGGCAAGCTCGGGCTCTCGAGCCCGTTCGGCCCCGTCAACTGGCCGTGAACGGACACGTCCTCGTCGTCGACGTCGGCACGAGCAGCGTGCGGGCCGCGGTCGTGCGCAGCGACGGATCCTTCACCGCCGGCCACGAACGCGAGCTGCTCCCCGATTCCCCCGCCGACGGTCTCGTGGAGTTCGACGCGCTCCTCCTCGCGTCCACCTGCCTCGATCTCGCGCGCGCCGCGCTCGCCGCCAACGGGCCGGTCGACGCGGTCGGAATCTCCAACCAGCGCGGCTCGACGGTCGTGTGGGATCGGGCGACGGGAGTGCCGGTCGGCCCCGGCCTCGGTTGGCAGGACCTCCGCACGGTCGGCGCGTGCCTGGCGCTGCGCGCCGAAGGGGTGCGCGTCGGCCCGAACCAGTCGGCCACGAAGGTCCAGTGGCTGCTCGGGCAACTCGACGATCCCGGACGCGCCGAGGCACTGTGCTTCGGCACGGTCGACACGTGGGTCGCGTGGGCGCTGTCCGGCGGCACGTTGCACGTGACCGACTCGACCAACGCCGCGGTCACGGGGTTGCAGAATCGCGACGCGTCGGGTTGGGACGAAGCGGTGCTCGCGAAGGTCGGCGTCCCCCTCGCGATGATGCCGATGATCGTCGACTCCGCCGGACTGGCGGGCGAAGCGCGCGCACTGCCCGGTGCACCGCCGATCACCGCGCTCGTCGGCGATCAGCAGGCATCACTCGTCGGCCAGGGTTGCGTCCGGCGCGGCGACGCGAAGATCACGTTCGGCACGGGCGGCATGCTCGACGTCGTGCTCGACGCGACGCCGCCGCAGCTCGCGCAGCGCAACCAGCACGGAACCTTCCCGATCGTGGCGTGGCGCCACGAGGGCCGCTCGACATGGGGCGTCGAAGCCGTGATGCTCGCGGCCGGCACCAACGTGCAGTGGCTCCGCGACGACCTCGGAATCATCACCACCTCCGACGAGTCCCACACGCTCGCGGCGTCGTGCGCCGACAGCGGTGGCGTCGTGTTCGTGCCCGCGCCCCTCGGCCTCGGCACGCCGGCCTGGGACTACGGCGCGCGAGCGTCGCTGTTCGGCCTGACCCGGGGCACCGGACGCGCGGAGATCGCGCGTGCGGTGCTCGAGGGCATCGCGCACCGCGGCGCCGACCTCGTCGACGCCGCCGAAGCCGACAGCGGCATCACGATCCCCCAGGTTCGGGTCGACGGTGGCATGACCGACAACCCGACGTTCGTGCAGGCCCTGGCCGACGCGACCCAACGGCCGGTCGAGATCTCCCCCGTTCGCGAAGCCACGGGCCTGGGCGCCGCGCTCCTCGCGGGGATCCCGGTCGGTCATCACGCGTCGGTCGACGAGCTCGCCACGACGTGGAAGCCGCGCGAGATCGTGGAGCCCGCGCGCGTCCTCGACCGGGCGCGCTGGCGCGACGCGGTCGAGCGCTCCCGGCGCTGGATCCCCGAGCTCTCGGGTATCGACTTCTAACGACCGAGCGTGGCGTCGGCGAGGGCGGCCTCGGTGCGGGCCGCCGTGCGCTCGTCGGCGAACGCCCGCGCCGCCTGCATCCCGAGCACGGCCGCGATCCCGCCGACGAACGCGGCCGGCCGGCTGCGGCGCGGCACACCGGGGCTGAGCGCCATCACGAGACCGTCGACCGCGTCGGCGACCGCGCACGCACTCGTCCACTCCGCGTCCTGCGTGCCTTCTTTCACCGACGTGACGGTGCCGACACCCAGCACGATCTCCCGCGCACCGAACATGCGGGCCATGACGCGCCCGCTCTTGGTCGAGGCGTGACGCCCGAACAGCACGCGCAGCATGACGCCGGGCACGAGCAACATCGCGAGACCCATGACGATCCGGCCGCGCGCGACGCCGAGCACATTCGTTCGGTGATCCATCTCGCCATGCTGGCCCGGCCGAGGGGCCCGGCTCAAACCGGCGCGGCCCGCTCAGTCGGCGGCGAGGTCGAGCACCGCGATCTCGTCGCCGACCCGCACCGTGCCCTCGCGCACGACGTCGGCTCGCAAGCCGCCGCCACCCTCGAGCGCAGCCCGCACACCCGGACGCGTGAGACCCTCGAGGTACGCGCAGGGTGGGCAGTCGCGCACGCCGATCAGCACCGCCTCGCCCACGGTGAACGTCCTGCCGACGAGATCTTCGAGATCGACACCTTCGGTCACCAGATTGCGGCGGGTCTCGTTCTCGTTCAGGACGACACCACCCTCGTTGGCGCGGGCGACTGCCTCGCGTGCGATGAGGGTGACCTCACGTCCGGACCCTTCGCGGCTGGAGAACTTGCCGCTCTTGGTCGCGTACCGGTCTCCGTCGAGTCCGGCGCCCACGGTCGCGTGGCAATCGTTGCGAGCGACCATCGGTTCGCCGCCCGAGGTCGTGGTGTAGATCGCTACGAGTCGTCCGGCCATGCGACATTGATACCCGGATCCAGCCGGCTCGACCAGCCATTTGCGATGCGCTCGTCGTCGCCGGCCGCGGAGACGTCGTATCGGCAGAGTCCTCGCGAGAGTGTGGCGCGCTCGCCGGCCGGCGCCGTGAGCGGGACCACGGCGAGCCCGAGCACCTCGCCCGCGACTTCGAGCCGGTCGTTCACGACGTGTCGCTCCGCAACCGGCAAACCGTCGGCCCGGCGGTGTGTCTCGCTGCGGACGGTCGTGACCGGCTCCGGAGCTCCGTCTCCCGTGATGACATAGCCCTCGACCCGGTCGGCCGCGCCGGACACGGTGAAGCTCATCGAGAGATCGGCCGAGTGCAGCCACGACGAGTGCACCGGCCGGTCGATGCGGGCGACACCCCACGTGTGCGAGCGCAGCCCGACGGCGTCGAGCTCGAATCGCGATCGCTCGACCAACACCTCGCCGTGCACACTGCCGAACTGCTCGTATCCGCGCACGCCGTCGTTCGCCCGGTACTCGTACGGCGTGCCGGACCGCGGACCCGCCTCCCATTCGATGTCGAGGCCGACCGGCATCCGCTCCCCGATCTCGCCCGCCAGCGAATCCGCCGGGTCGTCGAGCTCGACGCCGAACGCTTCGAGCCCGTACGTCCAGTGTTCGAAGACCGACTCGCACCACAACTCGCCCCACAACCCGTCGGCGCGCACCTCCAGACCCTGGCGCGGCAGCCCCACCTCGTGATCGCGCACCACGATCGGTCCGGGGAGATCGGGGAACAGCAGGTGGGTCCACCACCACGCGACGCCGAGTGTGGGCGCGCACGCGAGCCGGACCGAGAGCCCGACGCCGTCGGTGCTCGCGGCGTCGAGATGCCACGTCTCCCACCACCACGACGCGCCCGGCGAATGTGCGCGCTCGTCGGCCGCGCCGACGGTCACGGAATCACTGTGTAGTAGGTCTCGACAGTCTCTTCGACGACGTCACCGGGGAGCGCGCCGTCGACGAGCTCCAGAAACGGATACAGATCCATGCTGTCACGGGGCACGGTCCAGTCGAGGTCGACGCCGGCCAGCTCCGCGAACGGCCGGAGAAACGTGAAGTACACGTAGGCGCCGGCATCGATCTTGGCGCGCCGCTCCATGCCCGCGATGGTGCGGTACAGCGCGCGCTGCGCGGACTTGGCAGCCGCGGCGAGCGCGTCGATCTCGTCGTCAGCGATCGGTCGCAGCTCTCCCGACCCGACGTCGAACAGCGCGAACTCGACGACCTTCGACAGGTAGTCCTCGGGACTCGTCACCGACGTGCCGAAGTCGGTCACGTGCAGCTCCACGCCGTCGAGCACGAACGCGGCGAGCACGTCGGAGTGCGGCATGTCGCCGGCGACCGCGGCGCTCCACGGGAAGTGCGACGGCCCGAGCGCGTTGAACGCACGCAGGAGCAGCACGCGACCGTCGTCGAGCAGGTACGGCCCGGTGTCCTGGTAGCCCGACCGCGTGTCGAACCACAGCAGGAACAGGTACGACGTGAGCAGCGCGTTGAGCCTGGTGACGCGGGCGAGCCGTCCGTCGTCGACCGGCCGGCAGTGCGAGACGATGTCGCGAACGTGGTCGCGATAGGGCGTGGCCACGCCGTCGGCGTCCCATGCCTGGCGAGTGCCGTCGCCGAAGCGATACGCCCGCGCGGCGCGGTCCCAGAAGTCGAACACCTTCGCCATGCGACGCTGGTCATCGGTCCAGTCGACCATTCCGGCGGTGGCGAGCACCTTCCGGCCGATCATCGTGAAGTTCGGAAGGGCCCACAGGTGCACGTTGTCGATCTGGGTGCCGAATCGATGCCCGGCGCGCCCGAGCTCCTCGGGCGAGGCCGCCCGCTCGATCGCCTCGATCATCTCGGGGTAGCGCCGGTAGCACTCGACGCACGCGACGAGGATGTAAGCGGTCACCGGGATGAGCGCCGACTCCAGCGCGGTGCGCTGCGACGTGAGCGCGAGGGAGATCTCGCTGTGGTACCGGATCTCCCGGTTGACCCGCTCCTTGTCCCAGCTGTCGGTCACGACGCGCTCCGCACGACGCCTTCCGCTCCCGAGCAGTCGACCTCGATCGCGTCTCCGTCGGCGGGCTCGGCACCACCGAACACCGCGCTCATCACGCACGGCACCTGGTACTCGCGGCTGACGATCCCGATGTGCGACTGCG
>CAZLEC010000196.1:0-7574 GCA_964558245.1 uncultured Burkholderiales bacterium
CGATCACGACGTGCAACGCACCCGCGACCCGACCGGCGAACGCCACGAGCCCCGCTCCGGCCGCGCGCACGGGCGCGCCGCGCGGCGCGGCGAGATCGGCACCGAGATGACCGGCCCCGAAACGCGACCTCGGCGGATCGAAGGCGCGTACCACCGCACCGTCGACCGGCCTGACCCACGCCCCGAGCACGCCGGCGTTCGCCGCCGCCGGCAGCCACGCGAAGACGAGTGCCACCACGACCACGACGGCGCAACCCAGCCGACAACCCATCGAACCTCCCACGACCGCGCGCAACACGACTCGGGGAAGAGAACGATCAGGGAAGAGACGATCAGCGAAGTCCGACGAACGTAGCGCGAGCCTGCGACACCGTCTACGGAAACGCGCTTCTACTCACCTGAGGCGAGGATCCGTAGGCCCGGACGGTTGACCGAAGCCGCACGGGCGTTCGAGGGCCGGAGGTCGCAGCCGCAGTAACTACGTGACGATGCCGCGTTCGGGCAGGGGCTCCGACAAGCGGGAGCGGAGCTGAAAGATCGCCTTGGTGTGGATCTGGCACACGCGGCTCTCGGTGACACCGAGCACGTTCCCGATCTCGGCGAGCGTGAGGCCTTCGTAGTAGTAGAGCGTGAGCACGAGTCGTTCGCGATCGGGCATCCGGTTGATCGCGTCGGCGAGGACCTGACGCATCTCCTCCGACTCGAACGCCTCGACCGGATCGTGCCCACCGCCCGCGATCGTGTCGCCGACCGTCGCGCCGCTCCCCCGCTCGGAGCCCGCGCTCAACAACTCGTCGAGCGCGACCACACCGACGAAGCTGATCTGGCCCAGCACCGTCGCGAGCTCCGACTCGGTCATGCCGAGCTCTTTGGCAACCTCACCGTCTTCGGGGCTGCGCTTCAGCTCGTTCTCGAGCTTCGAGTACGCGCGCTCGATCGACCGCGCCTTGGCGCGCACCGATCGCGGCACCCAGTCGATCGAACGAAGCTCGTCGATGATCGCGCCCTTGATGCGCGAGATGGCGTAGGTCTCGAACTTGTAGCCCCGCCCCGGATCGAACTTGTCGATCGCGTCGATGAGGCCGAAGATGCCGTAGCTGACGAGGTCGGACTGCTCGATGTTCTGGGGCAGACCCGCCGCGACCCGGCCCGCGACGAACTTCACGAGCGGTGAGTAGTGCAGGATCAAACGCTCGCGCGCGTCTGCCGTATTGCGCTCTTTGTAATGTTCCCAGAGTTCGGCGATGTCCGCCGTTGACTCGTCCACGCTGTGCTGCCCGCTTCCCTAGGCCCGAGGGTGCGTCCGTTCGTATACCGACCACAGTCGATCACGAGTGACGTGAGTGTAGACCTGCGTCGTACCCACATCGGCGTGCCCGAGCAGCTCTTGAACTGCCCGGAGATCGGCGCCGCCTTCCAGCAGGTGTGTCGCATACGCGTGACGCAGGGCGTGAGGATGGAGGGTGCGGCCGTCGGAGAGCGGGTGACGGGCGAGCACCCGCCGCGCGTCCCTCGGCGTCATTCGGTGGCCGCGGGCGTTCACGAACAGCGCCGCCGTGGGCTCGTGGAGCAGTGCCGGCCGGGCGTCGGCCACGTACGCCGCAACCGCGTCGCAGGCCGGCCGCCCGAGCGGCAGGCGCCGGACCTTGGCGCCCTTGCCGAGCACGGTGAGCGTGCCCTTCCGGAGATCGAGCGAATCGAGGTCGAGACCGCAGCACTCGCTCACGCGTAGTCCGGCGCCGTAGAGCAGCTCGAGCAGCGCGACGTCGCGCGCGGCACGCGGGTCGTCGCCGTTCTCCACGCCGGCCGCTCGATCGAGCAACGCGATCGCGTCCTGGCGGCGCGGCACCCGCGGCAGCTTCTTCGGGCCGCGCGCAGTATGGAGCCGAGCCGCGACATCGCGGCTGACGACACCGTGCCGGCGGAGGAACCGCACGTAGGCGTGCACCGACGCGGCTTTGCGCGAGATCGTCGCCTTGCCGAAGCCGCGCGTTTGCAGATACGCGAAGTAGCGCCGCAACGCGCGATGATCGAGCTCGGCCGCTGTCGGGCATCCGCCGCGCTCGCACCACACCACGAACTCGTCGACGTCGTGCGTGTACGCCCGTTGCGTGTGCTCGCTCACGCCGGTGAGCGATGCCGCGAATGCGCGCGCGTCATGACCGGTACGCGGGCTGTCCTGCTTCGGCATGAACACAGGAATGTAGTTCCCCGCGACACGGCGCTCGGGCCTCGGTGTCGCACCCGCCTCGTATGGTGCCGGGAACGCCGTCGAGGTCGCGGTCACGACCTCCTCACCACCCGCTCGAGACCGCATCCGACCTCGCGGTTCTCGGCCCGATGAGGAGGTCGTTTCGTGCTCGCTTCGGTCAACAGCGCAGTGCTCGAAGGCGTCGTCGGTCGCGTCGTGACCGTGGAAGTCCACGTGTCTCGCGGCTTGCCCGGCTACACGGTCGTCGGTCTTCCCGACGCGGCCGGACGCGAGTCACGCGAGCGCGTCCGCGCCGCCATGCTCTCGTCGGGTCTGGCGTACCCGATGAAACGCGTCACGGTGAACCTCGCGCCGGCATCGGTCCGCAAGGCCGGTTCCGGGCTCGAGCTCGCGGTGGCGCTCGCGCTGACGACCGCCGACGGCGGCCTGCCCTCCGGTGCGCTCGACGGTGTCGGCGTCCTCGGTGAGCTCGGCCTCGACGGCACGGTCCGCCCGGTGTCGGGAACGCTCGCGCTGGTCGACGCGCTCACCCGCACCGGCGCGCACTGTGTCATCGTCCCGGCCGGCAATGCGGCCGAGGCGGCGCTCGTTCCCGGTGTGCACGTGCGCGTCGCCCGGAACCTCGAAGAGCTGCACGCGTGCCTGAAGGGCGAAGCGCCGTGGCCCGATCCGCCCGAGCCCGACGACCGCACCGACGACGGCGAGCACGACGAACCACTCGACCTCATCGACGTGCGCGGCCTCGCCAACGCCCGCCTCGCGCTGGCCGCAGCTGCCGCCGGCGCGCACCACCTGTTGCTGGTCGGCCCGCCCGGCGTCGGCAAGACCATGCTCGCCCGTCGTCTGCCGACCATCATGCCCGCACTCGAGCGCGACGCCGCGCTCGAAGTCACCCGCATCCACTCCGCGGCAGGCTCCACACCGATCTCCGCGCTCGTCACCCGACCACCGTTCCGAGCACCGCACCACAGCGCGTCCGCCGTGTCACTCGTCGGCGGTGGCAGCGCCCGGGTCCGCCCCGGCGAGATCACCCTCGCGCACCGGGGCGCGCTCTTTCTCGACGAGGTGCCCGAGTTCCCTACGAGCGTGCTCGAGGCGCTGCGCCAACCGCTCGAAGAACGCGCGATCCGGATCAGTCGCGCGTCGGGCACGCTCGAGTTCCCCGCGGATTTCCTGTTGGTGGCGTGCGCGAATCCGTGCCCGTGCGGAAGAGCAGAGAAAGAGTGCCGCTGCACCGACGTGCACCGCACGCGCTACGCGCGCCGGCTCTCGGCGCCGCTCCTCGATCGCTTCGATCTCCGGTTGCGCGTGGAGACGCCGAGCGCCGAGGTCGGCCCGTCGTCGCAAGAGGTCCGCATGTGGGTCGAGATCGCGGTCGAACGACAACGATCGCGTCTGTCCGGCACGCATTGGCGTCGCAACGCGCACATCCCGGCCGGCGCGCTCGAAGCGCTGGTGCCGATGCCGGCCGACGCGCACGAAGCATGGACCGACGCGTGCCGACTCCGGCGGCTCACCGGTCGGGGTGCGGCACGCGTTCGACGCGTCGCGAGAACGCTCGCCGATCTCGAGGATCGCGACCAGCTCATCGCCGACGACGTCGCGCGCGCGTCCTGGCTCCGAGAGGACGTCTGGTGAGCGCCGACCGCCGAGCAGTCGCCGCCGCAACGCTCGCGTCGCTGCCGCTCGTCACCGCACCTCGGCTCCGCCGGCTGCTCGAGGCGTTCGGCGATCCCGTCGCGACGCTCGCCGCGGTCCGGGCCGGCCGGGTCACGCGCTTCATCGGCCGGTGCACCGAGACGGATCCCGACACGCTCGCCCGGCAGTGGCGCGAGTTCGCCGAGTCGCCGTCGGTCGGATTCGAGATCGAGGCGCGCGGCACCCACGTTTGGGTGGCCGGCGACACCGACTATCCGATCCCCGACCCGCTCCCGGACCGGCCGGCGGTCCTCATGGGCGAGGGCCAGCGACCCGACGCGCTCGCGGCCCGCCGGGTCGCGATCGTGGGAACGCGCTCGGCGACACCGCACGGGCTTGCCGACGCCCGGGAGCTCGGCGCGTTCCTCGCCGGCTCCGGGGTGACGGTGGTGAGCGGGCTCGCCATCGGGATCGACGGCGCCGCGCACGAAGGAGCACTCGACGCCGGTGGGCTGGCGGTCGGTGTGGTCGCGACCGGTCTCGACGTCACCTACCCGCGCCGCCATCGCACCCTCTTCGACGGCGTACGCGAGCACGGTCTGGTCGTCGGTGAGCACGGCTACGGCGTGCAGCCGTCTCGCGAGCGGTTCCCGGTCAGGAATCGGATCATCGCGGCGCTGGCCGAGCTCGTGGTGGTCGTCGAGGCCACCACGACCGGCGGCGCCCGCATCACCGCGGGCTACGCGGGCGAGTACGGCCGGCCCGTGTACGCGATGCCCGGATCCCGGCGGAATCCCGCCGCCGCGGGCTGCAACTCCCTGATCGCCGACGGAGCGATCCCGCTCCTCGACCCGGGCGACCTGCTCATCGCGCTGGGTCGGGGCGGCAGCCGGCCCGGCGGCTGGGTCTCCGATGCCGCCCGCCCGCCCTCCGACCGCGACGAAGCGGCGGTGCTGCACGCGCTCGGAGGCGACCCGGCCACGATCGACGACCTCGAACGCAACGCCCCGATCGGCCCGGCCCGGCTGGGAGCGGCGCTGAACCGCCTGGAACGCGCCGGCCGGGTCCACCGCCGGCGGGGGCTCTGGTGGCCGAGCTGATGCATTTGCGCGAGCCAGATCCTTCAGCTTCCGGCGAAAATGCCGACTTTTGAGGTGTGGAACTTACGCAGTGCCCCTACGACGCGACGCCCATCGAGGCGGAGGCGCTGTCCGGAGGCTCCATGCTGCTGACGTGCTCCCGCTGCTCGGCCGCGTGGGAGTGGCACGGCGCGTGGTTGCGCCGGGTGCGCGAGCCCGAGCGAGACGCCGTGCTCATCGCACGCGAAGAGCAGCAGCGCAGCACCGAGCCGACCCAGTAACCGGCCGGACCACGCTCACGATCCGCTGAAGCGCGGCTCCCGGCGCTCGAAGAACGCGAGAATCGCCTCGGCGGTGTCGCGCGTCGAAGCCATGAGTGCTTGCGCGGTGTTCTCGGCCTCGATCGCCTCGGCCATCGAGACCGCGAGCGACTGATTGAGCAGACGCTTCGACGCGGCGAGGGCCAGCGGCGCCATGTTCGCGAGGCGAGCCGCGAGCTCCCGAACCGATGCGCCGAGGAGCTCGTGGTCGACGACCCGGTTGACCAGACCGATGCGTTCGGCCTCGGTGGCGTCGATCACGTCGGCGAGCAGCACCAGCTCCTTGGCTCGGTGCATGCCGATGAGGCGGGGCAACAGCCAGGATCCCCCGAAGTCGATCACCAGCCCGCGCTTGGCGAAGATCTCACTGAAGCGGGCGCGATCCGACGCGACCACGAGGTCGCACCCGAGCGCCAGGTTCAACCCCGCGCCCGCCGCGACACCGTTGACCGCGGCGATCGTCGGCTTCGCCAGATCGTGCAGACCGAGCGCCGCCCGGCCGACGTTCCTCATCCCGGCCAGCGCGCTCCCCGCCCCGGTCGCGTCTTGCGCGGAGCCACCGTCGCCGAGATCCGCGCCGGAGCAGAATCCGTCGCCGGCGCCGGTGATCACGAGCACGCGATCGTCGGGGTTCACGGCCACTTCCTCGAACAGGTCGATCAGGCCGACCCACATCTCGTTGGTGATCGCGTTCTTCTTCTCGGGACGGTTGAGCGTGCACGTCACCACTCCGTCGGAGCGCTCCACGAGCAGCGATTCCACGCGATTCCTCCACGTCCGAGATGCTCGCGGCCGAGTGGATACCGTACTTGCGTGGGGACGGAGCACGACTGGACCGAACGCGGCGACGACGATTCGCGCATCGACGTGCGGCACGTGCAGCCGTACCAGGCCGAGAAGGTCTACCGCTGCCCGGGATGCGACCACGAGATCCGTCCGGGCGAAGGTCACGAGGTCGTGATCCCGCTCGACGCACCCCAGGATCGCCGCCACTGGCACACCGGCTGCTGGCGGGGCGAGCAGCGCCGCCAGGAACGTGACCGTCAGCGCCGGAAGCGCTGAGCCCGTGGGGGCGAGCGCCGGCCGGGCCGGCGCCCGCGGGGCTCAGCGCACTCAGAACGCGTCGGTGAAGACCTCGACGAGCCACCCACCCTGCCCGTCGGGAAGCACGGCGGCGACGTCGAAGCGCAGCAACGCCGACGACGGGGCGTGGGCCGAGAGCCACTGTCGGGCGAGTACCCGTAGGCGCTGCTGCTTGCGTGCGGTCACGGCCTCGGCCGGCAGGCCGAAGGCATCGCCGCGCCGGGTCTTCACCTCGCAGAACACGACGGTGCCGGCGTCGGCGACCACGAGGTCGAGCTCCCCCTCGCGCACGCGCCAGTTGCGGTCGAGGATCTCGTAGCCGGCCGCCTCGTACCAGGCTGCGGCGGCATCCTCGCCCTGCTGACCGACCACCCGGCGCGGGTCGCTCACAAGGTCAGAGGTCCTTGCCGGGAAGCTCCTCGACGTTCACGTCCTTGAAGGTCACCACGCGCACGTCGGCGACGAACCTGGTGTTGCGGTACATGTCCCAAACCCAGGCGTCGCGCAGGCGCAGCTCGAAGTACGTGCGCCCCTCGTCGCGGCGAACCTCGAGGTCGACCTCGTTCGCCAGGTAGAAGCGACGCTCGGTCTCGACGACGTACTGGAACATCGGCAGCACGTCGCGGTACTCGCGATACAGCTGCAGCTCGATGTCGGTCTCGTACCGCTCGAGATCCTCGGTGCTCATGATGGGTGCGCCCGGGTGCTCATCAGGACGCGAGTCTACGCCCGGTGGCCGGCGATCCGATCATGGGTGCGGCGGGCCCGGCGAACGAACGCCGGACGGCTTCAGAACCGCTTTTCCTTGATCTTCGCGGCCTTCCCGATGCGGTCACGCAGGTAGTAGAGCTTGGCCCGGCGCACATCGCCCCGGGTCACGACCTCGATCTTGGCGAGGATCGGCGAGTGCACCGGGAACGTGCGCTCGACACCTACCCCGAAGCTCACCTTGCGTACCGTGAAGGTCTCCCGGGCGCCGCTGCCCTGACGGCGGATCACCGCGCCCTGGAAGAGCTGGACCCGCTCGCGGGACCCCTCGACCACCCGCACATGGACCTTCAGTGTGTCGCCGGGAGCGAAGTCGGGAATGTCGTCGCGCAAGAAAGCGCGGTCGACGAGATCAGTGCGGTTCATGGTGGAGTGCTCCAGGTCGCAGGCGCGAGGCACCGATGCTAGCGGTCGCCCTCGACCGGCGGGAATTCCTCCCGCAATCGCTCCTCTTCCGGCGAGAGCGGACCGGAG
>CAZLEC010000197.1:0-7543 GCA_964558245.1 uncultured Burkholderiales bacterium
TCATCGTCGGCGGCAGCATCATGAACCCGTGGTGGTCGGGAAGGTCGAGGTCGTCGGCCGTGTAGACGGCCACCACGCCCGGCATCGCGAGCGCCTCGGCGATGTCGATGCCGTCGATGACGGCATGGGCGATGGTCGACCGGACGAAGGCGACGTGGAGCAGGCCCGCGACCCGGAGGTCGTCGAAGTACTGGGTGACACCGGTGAGGATGTCGGGGTCTTCACGACGGCGGACCGGGTTGCCCAGGATCGATCCCGAGGTGGCCATGCTTCCCTCCGTTGGGGGCTGGTAAGGCGCGCAGACTACCGGCCGCGCCTCATGCGGAGCCCTCTCCGGCCGATGAGACCACACGATGGACGGAATCGCGAGCGTTCAGACGCGCATCCAAGACATCATCTCGCAGTTCCAAGGACCTCCCGCGTCGACACTCGGCGGCGACAGCACGACCGACACCGCGACGACGGCCGGCGGGAGCCCCGACTTCGCGTCGGTGCTCGCCCAAGCGCAAGCACCCGACGGCACCGCCACGGCCGCGCCCGCCGACACCGGGACGCTGAACCGCGCCGGTGTCGACCCGGTGCAATGGGCCAAGGACTTCCTGACCCGGCTCGGCGCGCCGCTCACCGCGAGCAACCTCCAGGCGATCACCGCGTGGGAGCAGGCCGAAGGCACGAAGGCCGCGTTCAACCCGCTCGCGACGACGCAGAGCGGCTTCGCGGGCGAGACGACGTTCAACCACGTCGGCGTGAAGAACTACGTGAGCTACGAAGACGGGCTCGACGCGAACGTGAAGGTCATCACCAACGGCCTGTACCCGAACATCCTCGCCGCGCTCAACCAGGGCGACAGCGCGCAGGCGGTCGCGGAAGCGGTCGCGAACTCGCCGTGGGGCACCGGCAAGGGCGTGGAGCGCGTGCTCGCGTCGCAGTCACAGTCTCAGTCGCAGGCGCAGCCGACCTAGCGCCGCGGTTCGCGATCAGGACGGCGGCCGGCGAGGGCGCCGTTTGTCCGACACCGACGCGACCACGGTCGTGGTCGGCTGCTGCGAATCGAACGGCCACTCCCACATCGCGATCGCGCCGTGCCGGCTCCGCCCATCGGGGCTGTAGCCGACCACGGTCGCGTTCCAGTTCGAGTAGACCATGCGCGTTGCGCCCGCCAGCCGCGCGTCGACCGTCGCCATCACCGTGTAGGTGAGCGCGCGTATCTCGTCGGTGTACTCGCGCAGGAATTCGTTGAGCCGGGCGACCGCATCGTCGGCCATCGCTCCGACGCTAGCGACCGCGCGAGCGGCAGGCGCCGAAACTGCTTACGCTGGCCGAGGCCCGAGACGAGTGTTTGCCAGGAGGGATCTCGATGAGCACATCGCCGCGCGCGCTCGGTGCATCCGGGCTCGAGGTCAGCCCCTTGGCGCTCGGGTCGTGGCGGACGTTCGAGCGACTCAGCGCCGACGCCGGCCTGGCGATCATGCTCGCGGCTCGCGACGCGGGCATCACGTTCCTCGACGACGCACGGTACGACGACGAGACCGGCTCGGCGCCGATCCCCACCGGCTATTCCGAGGTGCTCTTCGGCGAGCTGTTCCGACGCGCCGGATGGCCCCGCGCCGAGACCGTGGTGGCCAACAAGTTGTGGTGGGAGTTCTGGCCCGAGCAGAACGCGGCGAGCGAGCTCGAGGCATCGCTCGCGCGCATGCAGTTCGACTACGTCGACGTCATCTACGCCAACCCGCCACCTGACGGTCTCGGCCTCGAAGAGCTCGTCACCTCCGTCGCCGGGCTGATCACGTCGGGGAAGGCGCGCGCGTGGGCGATCGTCAACTGGCCGGCCGGCCTCCTCCTCGAAGCGTCGGCGATCGCGACCCGGCTCGGGTTGCCCCAGCCGTGCGCGGCGCAGCTCGCCTACAGCCTCGTGTACCGCTCGGTGGTGGAGGACACAGCGATGCTCGCCGCACTCGAGGCGTGCGGTGCGCCCGTGGTCGCATCCTTCGTGCTGGCCGGAGGAGTGCTCACCGGCAAGTACGACAAGGAGCCGAATGTGGGTCGGGCCGCCGCCGACGCCGTGACCCCCCGCTTCGCCGGCGCGGTCGCGGCCGCCCGAGGGCTCGCCGACCTCGCGCGCACCCTCGACACCACGCCGGCCGCACTTGCCATCGCGTTCGCGCTCGCCAACCCCGCCGTCGCCAGCGTGTTGTTCGGTGCGACCTCCGCCGAGCAACTGAAGACGAACACCGCCGCGCTCGCGCTCGCCGAGCGTCTGGACGACGCGCAGATCGCCGCGCTCCGCGCGATCGGCGCGTAGCTCATCGCGGCGCGCGCAGCCGCACGGTGAACTGACGGCCGAGCGGGACGAAGCCCAGACCGTCGGCCACGCACTCCGAGGCATGGTTGCCGATACGGGAGCGCCACTGGGGCACCACGCCGAGCCCGAGCGACCGGGCGACGGCCGCCGAGCCGACGCGCGTGCCGAGACCACGGCCGCGCGCGGGCGCGGTGGTGAACACGCTGATCTGGCCGAGCGCGTCGGCCCACGCTTGTACCGTCGAGACCGCCACCAACGCACCGTGCTCGACAACGCCGAAGCGATGCTCGCACGGCTCGCTGACCGACGCCTCGCTCCACTCGTTCGGATCTGAAACCGTCTCGAGCGCCGCGAGCTCGGCGTCTCCGTCGTCGACGTCGACCACGCCGTCGGTCGAGACGAGCCGCGACGAAGCGTCGTCGGCGTAGGCCAACCGGGCCTCTCCGACGACCCGCTCGATCTCGTCACCCAGGAGCGGGAGCAGCGAACGCAGGTCGATCACGGACTCGCCGACACTGCCGCGAAGCCTTGCCGGCGCGCGTACGAACCGATCGCGGCCGAGCACGACGACCGATACCGAGCCGGATTCGTCGCCCAGCGCTTCCCAGCCCCGCCAGTAGGCATGCACCCGTTCGACCGTGCCGGCCTGCAAGCTCACGAACCGAGTCTCGCGCTCGGTCCAGTCAGCTCTTCGACGCGTACGCCGCGGCTTGCGCCTGCACGATGTCGACGAGATTGCCCAGGGCGATGTTGCCGTCGTAGATGTGCAGGCCCCAGGTGGGCCCGAGCGCGTCGGCGAGCGCGGGCCGCGCGTCGCCCGGCTTGCGGATGTCGGTGATCTGCAGCCAGCTCGCGCCGCCGGTGTTCTCGCACTCCGCGGTGAACAGGTTCGGGTAGTTCACCCACGCCGTGGTCACGCCCGGTGTCGTCGTGAACGAGATCACGCCGTTCATGCGCTGCGCCGGGTAGTACGGGTCGATCGCGCCCGCGCCGCCGCCGAGCGCGGCCGGGTTGGTGCACAGCACCTGCTGACCAGTGCGCGCGCGGCCGAACCGGCTGTCGGCCGGCGGAGTGTGATCGAACGACGAGTACGCGATGACGCAGCCGACCTGTGCGGCACTGCGGCACGCACCGAAGTCCTTGAACGTGCCGCCGACGTCCTTCCCCGCCGGCACGAGCACGTTCCCGCCGAGCAAGATCGCGGAGACGATGCGCGCGCGCAGCGACGCGTCCGGCTCGATGTACTCGGAGATCAGCTGCTCCAACACGATCGAGCCCTGCGAGTGGCCGATGAGCACGATGCCGCGGCCGTCGTTGTAACGCGCGAGATAGTCGTTCCACGCCGACAGCAGGCTGGCGAACGCGATCTTGCGGGAGTCGGCGCTGCGCTTGCCGATCCCGACGAGGGTGCCCTGCCGGTAGATCGGCGCGTAGACGCGGCAGACCTGCGAGTACCGCTCCGCCTGCGCCACCGCCGCACCCACCTCCGCGGGGTCGATCGCGAGGTTCGCGTTGGGTGTGGGCTGCGGGCTGACCGTCGGGTACACGTAGAAGCAGTCGATCCTCGGATCCGTGGCGGCGGAGACCTTCGTCACCGTCTTGGTCCCGTCGGGGCCGACTGCCGTCGAGTCGAGGTCGCCCAGGCACGGGTCGTTCGGCTTGTCGGGCCGGCAGAGCCACACCTGGGTGTCGGGCGGGCCCGGCAACGTGGTCGCGGTCGTCGCGGGCGCGGCCGGCACGGTTGTCGTGGCCGGTTGCGTGGTCGTGGCATGCGACGACGACGAGCTACAGCCGGCGAGGGCGACGAATCCGACCACCGTCACTACGACCCAACGCTTCATGTGTCCCCTCAGCCGGCGAAACGCTCCGCCGTCTCTCGCAAGACGCGCTCACAGTCGGCGACGGTCTCGCGCAGGATTTGCGCGACCGGCAGCACCTCGGTGATCCGACCGGCGACCTGCCCGCTGAACGCGAACGACGCTTCCATGTTCCCACCGAAATAGAGGTCGTGCACCGACTCCAGCTTCGGGATGACCGCGCGCGCGTCGCGTTCCGCGATCTCGCTGAACTCGGTGCGCAGCACCCGGAACGCCGGCGGTGCATTGCGATTGAGCAGCAACGTGTCGCCCTCGGTGGAGGTGCAGATGAGCTGCTTCCAATTGTCGTGCACGGGTGACTCGGCCGCGCTGACCATGCGCGTGCCCATTTGCACGCCTTCGGCGCCGAGCGTGAGGGCGGCGGCCATCGATCGCCCGTCGCACACGCCGCCGGCCGCGATGATGGGAACGTCGACGCGCGACGCGATGAGCGGCAACAACACCATCGTCGACGCGCCGGTCGGCGCCTTGAATCCGCCGCCCTCGTTGCCCTCGACCACCAACCCGTCGACCCCGGCGTCGACCGCTTTCAACGCGCCGCGCAGCGACGGCACCACGTGGAACACGGTGAGCCCGGCGTCCTTCAACGCCTTCGTGTACTTCGTGGGGTCGCCGGCCGACGTGGTCACGAACGACACGCCGTTGTCGGCGACGAAGTCGACGATGCTCGCGTCGCGCACGAAGAGCTGGGCGATGTTGACGCCGAACGGCTTGTCGGTGAGCTCGCGCATCTTGACGATCTCGTCGCGGACCTCGCTCAGCTGACCCGACGACGTCTCGATGATGCCGAGCCCGCCGGCGTTGGAGACCGCCGACGCGAGCTGCGCCCGGGCGATGAAGCCCATGGGCGCCTGCACGATCGGGTGCTCGATCCCGAGGAGCTGCGTGATTCTGGTGCGCACGGCGTGGCACGCTATCCAGATGAACGAGAAGACGCCCGTCATGATCGAGGTCGCGCTCAACGGTGTCACCAGCAGCCGGCGCAACCCGAACGTCCCCGCGACGGTCGCGGAACACGCCGAGCACGCGCTCGCTTGCGTGAGCGCGGGCGCGACGATCGTGCACACGCACGCGCCCGATCTCGTCGTCGGCGCCGAGGAAGCCGCCGCGCAGTACGCGGCCGCGTACCGGCCCGTCGTCGCGCAGCATCCCGGAATCATCTGCTACCCGACGGTCGGGTTCGGCGAGACCGTCGCCGACCGCTACCACCACGTGGAGCTCCTCGACGACATGGGACTCGTGCGCCAGGCCGCGCTCGACACCGGGTCCGTCAATCTCGGTGGCACCGGACCCGACGGGCTCCCACCCTCGAGCGAGTTCGTGTACACGAACACGTTCGCGAAGATCGGCTACGAGATGAGCGTGTGTACCGAGCGCGGGCTCGGGCCGAGCATCTCGATCTTCGAGCCGGGGTTCTTGCAAGTCGTGCTCGCGTACGCCCGCAAGGGCGCGCTCCCTCCGGGCACGCTCGTGAAGTTCTACTTCGCGGGCGGCGGCTACCTCGGCGGCGGCGATCCGCTCTGGGGCTCGCCGCCCATCATCGAGGCGCTCGACCTCTTCCTCGCGATGCTCGGCGATACTCCGGTGCCGTGGGCGGTCGCGGTGCTCGGCGGTTCACTGCTCGACACGCCGATCGCGCGCGCCGCGCTCGAACGCGGCGGGCACTTGCGCGTCGGCATCGAAGACTGGGACGACGGGCCCGCGAACGTTGATCAGGTCGCGGCCGCCGCCGCGCTGTGCGCCGAAGTCGGTCGCCCGATCGCGACGATCGCGCAGACCGAAGCAGTGCTCGACCTCCCCCATCACCAACCCGCATAACTCCGAAATGGGGATCGGCTGCGGAGCCGCTGTGAGCGGTAGTTGGCAATGAGCTGAGAGTTCGGTCAAGAGTTCGTTGCACTGTTCAATCTTCCTACGCGCGAGCCGACACAGATCGCGACACGTAGCGGGCGGAGGAGACACCAACATGACCGTGAGCGGAATCGGAGGCGTGAGCTCGGCCCTCGCCAACACCGCAGTCGACCCGACGAGTTGGCAGAGCCGGATGCAGCAGACGCTCGGACCCGTCGCGCAGCTGTTCGGCATGAGCACGACCCAACTGCAACAGGCACTGCAGAGCGGGGAGAGCCTGAACGACATCGCGAGCAGCCAGGGTGTGTCGCAGGCCGACCTCACCGCGGCGATCAAGCAAGGGATCCAGCAGGCGCAGCCCGCGGGCGCCGCGCCGCTCTCCGACACGCAGCTCACCAACATCGCCAATCGCATCGCCGGTCATCATCACCACCATCACGGTGGCGGTGGCGGTGGCAGCGCGTCGGGGGCCGACCCCGCGTCGGCATCGAGCGCGACAACGGCGAACCCGTTGGCGGCGGTGGCGCAGGACCTCGACCAGCTGCTCCAGGACCTCACCACCGCGCTCTCGACCGGCGCGGCAACGCCCGCGACCACTGCTCCGACCGCGACCGACCCGACGAACCCGCTCACGCAGTCGAGCGCGATCGACCAGCTGCTCTAACCGGCGGGCATGGGGGTCGCACAGACCCCTAACTCATGCCGGTTCGGAGGGGGAGCTCGCGCATGAGCGCGGTCTCGGGGCGCGGGCGGCTCATGAAACGGCGCACGTCGGCCATGATCACCGCGCGTCCCTCGTCGGAATCGAAGAACCGGTCGACGAGATCGCCGCGGGTCTCGAAATGCAGCTCGGCCACGCCGTCGATCGCAGCGCCGCCCGGCGCGTACGCGCGGCGCACGACGTGTTGGGTGTAGTTCCAGAGCCCGACGTGATGCTGCATCGCGAGCGGCGTGTGGCGCTCGGTCCAGTGCCGCGCGAACTGCTCGTGCGTGATGCCTTCGGCGCGTTGCATGAACGACACCATCTTGACGCCGGGTGCGAACTCGCCGTCGGGCCACGATCGGTCCCACGCGAGCGGATGGCGAGTGTCGACCCGCCACACTTCGACCCGTCGGGCCAGCGCGTGCAACAGGTCACGCGCGGGAACGTCGTCGAGGTCGTGCGCGACGGTGAGGCCGAGCGCCAGGAGCGCATCGCAGTTCGGGACGAGGCCCGACGCGTCGGGTTGCTGCGTGTACTGACCCTGGTCGACGTCGGCGAAGCTCACCGTGCACGTCTCGAGCTCTGCTCGCGCGAGCGCCTCCGGGGCCCAGTCGGCCGTGATGCGCGACTCGATCTCGGCCGGCGTCACCGACGCGGCCCGCCAGATACCGACGAGGAGGTGCTCGGTCATGTCAGGCGATCCACACGTCGCCGCCGAGCTCGTTGCCGGCGAGATCGAGCGCCCGATCGGCCACGACCGCATGATCGCGGGGCGCCGAGATCGCGGTTGCCGACACGGCGACCGTTCCC
>CAZLEC010000198.1:0-7512 GCA_964558245.1 uncultured Burkholderiales bacterium
CCCGGAAGTATCCGAAGACCCACACCAGGTTGGGCACGCCGGTGAACATCATCCCTCGGTAATTGACGGTCTCCGAGAACACGAGTGGCGCGCCGTCGATGCTGAACGCGATGTCGCCCAGCACGCTCAGGTCGAAGCCGGTCGCGGTGATGACGATGTCGGCCTCGAGCTCGTTGCCGGACTTGAGCAGGATGCCCTTCTCCGTGAACGTGTCGATCTCGTCGGTGACCATCGACGCCTTGCCCGAGCTGATCCCGGCGAAGAGGTCACCATCGGGGATGAACGCGAGCCGCTGCCGCCACGGCCGGTACTTCGGCGTGAAGTGCGTCTCGACGTCGTAACCGGCCGGAAGACGCGCGCGCACGTCGTCGATGAGGGCCTGCGAGACGAATTCGGGCTGCTCGAACGACATCTGGGTCAGCGCCTGTTGGTCGTGCAGGATCTTGCGGCGCACGATCTCGTGTATCCACTCCTCGTCGATGTCCAACTCGCGCAACGTGTCGGCCAACTCGTTGCGGTTCGCGCCGGAGAAGAAGTAGGTCGGGGAGCGTTGCAGGACCGTCACGTGCTCGCAATCAGCCGCGATCGCGGGAACGAGCGTCGCGGCAGTCGCGCCGGAGCCGATCACGATGACGGTCTTGTCCTTGTAGTCCAGGTCGTCGGGCCAGGTCTGCGGGTGCACGATCCTGCCCTCGTAACGGTCCATCCCCGGCCAGGCGGGCGTGTAACCCTGCGAGTGGCGGTAGTACCCCTGGCACATCCAGAGGAACCCGGCCGTGAACCGCAGCGCCTCGCCGGTATCGGTCCGCGTCGCGTCGAGGGTCCAGCGGTTCGTGTCGCTCGACCAACTCGCGCTGACGATCTTGTGGCCGTAGCGGATGTACCGACCGAGATCGTTGTCGTCGATGACCTCACCCATGTACTTGCGGATCTCGGCGGCGGTCGCGATCGGCGCACCGGTCCACGGCTTGAACCGGTAACCGAACGTGTAGAGGTCGCTGTCGGAGCGGATTCCCGGATACCGATGCGTGAGCCAGGTCCCGCCGAAGCTCTCCATCGCCTCGAGCACGACGAAACTCTTGCCGGGGCACTCCTTGGTGAGGTGGTACGCGCCACCCACTCCGGAGATGCCCGCGCCGACGATCACGACGTCGAAGTGCTCCGATCTCACAGAGGCAGTGTCGGGCAACTGCGCGGTCTGGCTCACGCGCGGCCCGGTCGGCTGGCTGCTCCGGAGCGCGTCACGCGAGCGCGTCGCGCAGCGCCGACACCGTTTCCGCGGTGGCCTTCTTGGCCGAGTCGAACACGCTGTCGAGACCGTAGAAGCCGTGGATCATGCCGTCGTAACGCGAAGTCGTCACCGAGACGCCGGCCGCGCGCAATCGCTCGGCGTACGCCTCTCCCTCGTCGCGTAGCGGGTCGAACTCCGCGGTGAGCACGAAGGCCGGCGGCAAGCCGGAGAGATCCTCCAC
This sequence comes from uncultured Burkholderiales bacterium, assembly GCA_964558245.1. Taxonomy (GTDB): domain Bacteria; phylum Actinomycetota; class Acidimicrobiia; order IMCC26256; family PALSA-610; genus JBBQER01. The sequence goes on from CAZLEC010000198.1 coordinate 1,473, forward strand.
CAACAGCGGTGACGCGTCGGGCTGAAGCCGGTCGGCGTCGGCGAAGTAGTTGTCCATGAACCAGGTGATGGCGTCGGTGTCGAGCAGGTAGCCCGTGCCGTTCTCGGTGTGCGAAGGCAAGGTGCACCTCATGTCGGTGACCGGGTACACGAGGAGCTGGAAGGCGATCGGCGGCCCGCCGGCATCGCGGGCGCGACGCGCGACGACCGCGGAAAGGTTGCCGCCCGCGCTGTCGCCGGCCACGGCCAGTCGGGCGGGGTCGCCGCCGAGCTCGGAGGCGTGCGCCGCCACCCACGCGGTCGCGGCGTCACAATCAACGACTGCCGCCGGGAAGCGATGCTCGGGTGCGAGCCGGTAGTCGACACTCACGACAACGGCCGGAACCCCGGCCGCGAGGCGCTGGCACGTTGTGTCGTGCGTCGCAATGTCGCCGATCACGAAACCGCCGCCGTGGAAATACACGACGACGGGCAGCGGCGCGTCGGCTCGGGGGCGGTAGATGCGAACGGGAATGCCGCCCGCGGGGCCCGGCACCGTTCGGTCTTCGGTCGGCACCGGCTCCTCGGCGAGACCGGCGACCGCGGCGAGCATCACGAACCCGGCGCGCGCCTCCTCGGGAGTCCGCTCCGACATCGGCGGCGTGCCCGCCAGCTCGAGCTGATCGAGCAGGATGCGAGCTTGGGGATCCAGCGGCACGACGGCTCCTCACGGTTCACGGCCTGCACGCGAGGCCGCCGAACGGACCTGACAGCAACCAGCGGACTTTCCCGGCGAGCCTACGTACGGCTCACGCTCGTGTCACCCTGGCGCGTCCTGCCGCTCCGCCCGGCGGCGCGGGCAGATACACATCAACGATCGCTGGTGAGCAGCCGGTCCGTCTCTACGAGCCGCCGCGCGAGGACGCGCAACAGTCCGACACCGATGTGAGGGTCGGACTCGAGGAGCGTGCTGAAATCCTGACGGCTGATCGCGAAGCCCTCCACGTCGGTCGCCGCGCGCACGCGGGCGACGTGGTGGACGTCGTCGACGAGGAGGGAAAGCTCGCCGATGCATTCGCCGGCCTGGCAGTCGAGCGTCTGTCCGCCGAGCTCGACCGTTGCCCGGCCCGATGTGAGGATCAGGAGACCGCTGCCCGGCTGATTCGCCTGGATCAGGACCTGGCCCGCCGGGGCGTCGAAGTCGCTGGCGGTGCCGGCGAGACGCTCGAGCGCGTCGTCGGGAAGTGAAGCGAACATCGGAATGCTCTGGAGCTGGGCGAGCTTGGCGCGGTCAGCCATCTCGGAACATCTACCAGAGTGCCGCCGTCGCTGTCGAAGAGCGACGGCAGTGGCGTTCGCCGAACGCGGCGCGCTCGCATCCGGGTGCCTCCCTCTAGGCTGGTTGCCACGTTCCGGTTCGCGCGGGCCGCGCGGCGCCATGACCCGGGGGTGCGGATGACGAGGGCGGGCTTCATCGGTCTCGGCAGCCAGGGCTCCGGCATGGCCCGCCGGATCATTCAGCAAGGCGTGCCGACCGCGCTCTGGGCGCGACGCGAGCAATCGCTGGAGTCGTTTGCCGGCACGGCTGCGTTTGCCCGCGATCCGGTGGAGCTCGGGCGCGCCGGCGACGTCGTGGGGATCTGCGTCACCGACGGTGCCGCGGTTCGCGAGGTCACGCTCGCGCCGCTCGGCGTGTTGGCCGGGATGGCCGCGGGGAGTGTGCTCGCGCTGCACTCGACGATCGGGACCGACGAGTGCGCCGAGATCGCCGAAGCCGCCGCGGCGCGCGGTGTGCACGTGATCGACGCGCCGGTGAGCGGGGGCGGGGCGGACGCCGCCGAGGGGCGGCTGACCGTGTACGTCGGCGGAACCGAAGCTGCCGTCGCGCGCGCCCGTCCGGTGCTCGAAACGTACGGCGATCCGATCTTCCACATGGGGCCGCTCGGAAGTGGTTTGCGCACGAAGCTCCTCAACAACGCGCTGAACGCGGCCCACTTCGCGCTGGCGCACGATGCGCTCGCGATCGGTGGGGCGCTCGGCCTCGACCCGGAGGCGCTCGGCGACGCGCTGCGGAGCGGCAGCGGTCGCAGCTTCTCGCTCGAGGTGTTCGTCGGGCTGCGCACCTTCGCCGGGATCGCCGATCACGTCGGACCGATCATGGCGAAGGACATCGCGCTGTTCGAGGTGGAGACCGGAGGTGCACCCGATCGCGCGGCGCTGCTCGATACGGCCGACCGGTTTCTCGCGCTCCTCGGGCATCCGCGCGACTTCGCGCGAGGCGGCGCCCGATGACCCGCACCGACGACGTCGCCCGTCCGAACGTCGACACTCGCACCCGTCCGGTCGGCACGCCGGCTCCCGTCGACCCCGTCAGGTTCTGGGAAGGTGAGTGGCGCGAGGCCCTCGCGCGCAATGGCGAACGCGCCGCCGACGACGCGGAACGCCTCGGGCTGCCGCCGCTCGTGATCGCGGTCGACGGCGACACGTGGACACTGCGTCGAGGGGAACGGACCATCGACGTGATCCCCGGCCGCGACGAGACGACGTTGCAGGTGGCGCTCGACCGCGAGGCGTTCGCCGATCTCGTGCGCGAACGCCGCACCGCGCTCGGTCTGTTGATCGGCGGGCGCGTCGAAGCCGACCCCGCGTCGAACGAGGCGTTCTGCGCGTGGGATCCGGTGCTTCGCTCCGCGCTCGACGGACGCGGCGTGTACCGCCCCGGCGACGTTCCACTGCGCGCCCTCGACGGCTCGCCCCTCGATCTCGACCGGCGTTTCCGCCCGGGAGCCGACCCGGGCGACGCGGCGCACTTCCTCGCCCAAGCCGGATTCCTCCTGCTGCAAGGGGTGTTCACCGACGACGAGATGGACGCGGTCGACGCCGACCTCGCGCGTGCGGTCGACGCGGCGCGCCCTGACGACGGCGAGTCGTGGTGGGCGGCCACCCGCGACGGCGAGCGGTACCCGTGCCGCATCCTCGAGTTCGCCCGCAAGTCGGAGTCGCTGCGCGCGTTGCTCGCCGATCCTCGCTTCCTCGCGATCGGGAGTCTCCTCGGGAGCGGCCATCGCCCGGGCGATCCGTTCGGCGAGCACTTCGCCGACGTGACCGCGGAGGGGCTCGTCAAGCGGGTGGGCTCCGTGGAGGGACTGGCCTGCCTGCCCTGGCACAAGGACTGCGAACGCGGCGGCCACTCGATGTTCTGCTCGGGGCTCACCGTGGGCATCTGCCTGACGCCGGTCGACGAAGCACACGGCGGGCTCGACGTCGTCGCCGGATCGCACCGGGCGAACATCGCGCGGGCGCAGCTCGACCGGGGGATCGATCTTCCCGCGGTCACGCTGCGAGCAGATCGCGGCGACCTGACCGTTCACATGTCGTGCGCCCTGCACCGTTCCACGCACCCGACCAGCCGGGAGCGGCGGGTTGCCTACACGGGCTTCGCGCTGCCGCCCCGGCCCGGCGACGCGCACGCCGAGGAAGCGCAGCCGCGTCTGCGCCGCGAGCGCGCGGCCATCGGCGATCCGAGCACACGTGCGCGACTGGTGCCGGAGTCCGAGCCGGGCGACCGCCGGCGATGACGACCGTGTCGGTCGCTACGGGCGCGGCCGGTGCGATGGGCTCCGCCTGCGCGAGTGCGTTGGCGCCGGGCGTCGACGTGTTGCTGCTCACCGACGTCGACGAGCACCGCCTCGCCGACGTCGCACACGGGATCGCGCGCGACTTCCCGACAAGAGTCTGCGTCGCGCCGGGCGACCTCGGCGATCCCGCGTTCGCCGCGGAGCTTGCGGGCCGCGCCCGCGCGCTCGGCGACTTGCGCTCCCTCGTCCAGACCGCCGGACTCTCGCCCTCGATGGCCGGGTGGCGGGAGATCCTCGGCGTCGACCTCGCGGCGCCGGCTCGGCTGCTCGACGCGTTCCTGCCGCAGGTCGTGCCGGGCACCGCGGCGGTGTGCGTGGCCTCGGTGTCGGGGCACATGGGCGCGTTCGAACCCGCGATGGACGACGTGCTCGCCGACCCACTCGCGGCCGATTTCGACGAGAAGTTTCGTTCACTGGCGGGCGCCGATCCCGACCCCGGCGCGACCTATCGCCTGGCGAAGCGCGGCGTCATTCGCTTGTGCGAGCGGATGGCGGTCGTGTGGGGCGCGCGCGGTGGACGCGTCGTCTCGCTCTCGCCCGGACTCGTCGACACCGAGATGGGCCGACTCGAGCTGCAGCACAACGAGATCAAGCACTGGATGGCCGGGATCACACCGGTCGGTGGCGACCGATCAGGATCCGACACAGTGCTCCCCGGACGCATCGACGACATCGCGGGCACGGTCGCGTTCCTCTGTTCGGATCAGGCGTCGTTCATCTCGGGGTGCGACGTGCGCGTCGACGGCGGACTGCTGGCCGCGATGAGTCACCAGCCGGGACCGGTGACTCATTTGTTGACAGCCGAAGGGAGGCAGCAGTGAACGACGAAGAACGTGAACGCGTGCGCGCCGAGATCGACGAGGAGCGCACCGAGACCGGGAGGCGCCGTTACCGCGAGGTCATGGTGTCGGACGCGCCGCCACCCGCGAGCCCGTACCTCGAGCATGGTGTGGTCGATTCCGTGTTCGGGGAGCTGTGGGACCGGCCCGGACTCTCCCGGCGTGATCGCCGCTTCGTCACGCTCGCGTGCGTGGCGGCCGCCGCGGTCGACGAGCCGATCCAGCAGCACGTGTACGCCGCGCTCGCGAGCGGCGACATCTCACGCGAGGAGTTCCAGGAGCTCGTGCTGCACTTCGCCTATTACGCCGGTTGGCCGCGCGCGTCGGCGCTCGAGATGGCGTTCTACCGCGCGGTTGCGCGTCTCGACGCGGAGGCAGCAGCTTCAGGCGCGGGCGGGGTGTGATGGCTGCGCCGCTCTCGGGCGAGAAGATCCTGATCACCGGGGCAACCGGCCAGGTTGCAAATCCGGTGGCGAAGGCGCTCGCAGGTGACAACGAGGTGTGGGCGGTGGCGCGCTTCGGCAACCCCCGGGCGCGCGAGGATCTCGAGGATTCCGGCGTGCAGTGCGCGGTGGTCGACCTTGCGCTCGGCGATTACTCGGGGGTGCCGAGCGACATCGCCTACGCCCTGCACTTCGCGCGCGCCGGAACCGGCGAGTGGGGCGCGGACCTCGACACCAACGTGGGCGGACTCGCATCGCTGATGGAGTTCTGCCGGAACGCGAAGGCATTCCTCCATTGCTCGTCGACGGCGGTGTACCAACCCAAGGGCAACACGCCCCGGTTCGAGGAGGACGATCCTCTCGGCGACAACCACCGTGTCTACGAGTCGTTCATGCCCGACATGCAGACGTACAGCATCACGAAGATCGCGGCGGAGGGCGTCGCGCGTTGGGGAGCGCGGCGGTTCGAGCTCCCCACGACGATCGCGCGCCTGAACGTGCCGTACGGCGGCGCGTTCAGCTGGCCGGCGTTCCACCTCGGGATGATGCTGCGCGATCAGGCGGTGCCGGTGTACGTCGAGGAGCCGTCGGAGTACAACCCGATCCACGACGACGACATCCTCGCGATGATCCCCGGACTGCTCGCCGGCGCGTCGGTTCCGGCGACCACGGTGAACTGGGGCGGGTCCGAAGTGGTGAGCATCCAAGAGTGGTGCGCCTACTTCGGTGAGCTCACCGGTATCGAGCCCAGGTTCTTCCCGACCGACCAGACGCTGGCCAGTGTCTCGATCGACACGACCCGCATGGAGGCGCTCGTCGGCAAGACCACGGTGCCCTGGAGGGTCGGGTTCCGCCGTATCGCCGAGGCCAAGTGTCCCGACCGGCTGCGGTGATGCGAACCGACGCCGGGGCTCGGACGGAGAGTCCGCCGGTGGGCTGAGGCTGCGGCGCGAATCTCGACCCAACGGGCCCGGATCGACTTCAGACGAATCCCGGCGGTGTCGATCTTGCGGGGGTGAGCGGAGCGGGGACAGGGACGGCGCCGGCAGAGCCGGTCGCGGGGCAGGTGGAGCGCCCGGCCGCGCCCGGCCCGGACAGCCCGTCTGCCGAACGCGCCGCCGGGGTGAGCCCGATGGTCCTTG
>CAZLEC010000199.1:0-7465 GCA_964558245.1 uncultured Burkholderiales bacterium
CGTTCAACCCGGCCCAGCAGGCCGACATCATCCGCAAGCAGGGCGGCTTCATCCCCGGGATCCGCCCCGGACCGCCAACCGAGCGATACCTCGCCAAGGTGTTGAACCGCATCACGTTGCCCGGCGCACTGTTCCTGACGTTCATCGCGCTGATCCCGATGTTCGTGTTGAAGTTCTGGAACATCTCCGAGTTCCCGTTCGGTGGCGTCTCGATCTTGATCATCGTGGGCGTCATGCTCGAAACGTTGAACCAGCTCGACAGCCAGCTCACGATGCGCAACTACGAAGGCTTCTTGTCGCGCTGACGCGTCGGCTACCGCGCGAACTCGAGGAGCTGGGGCGCGAGGAGCGGCCACCGTTCGAAGAGGTGACCGGTGCCGGCGCGGGAAGCGTCGCCCCGCTCGTTCCACTCGTCGTCGCCCCACGGCGGTTCGACGAGCTGTGCGTTCGGCATCAGCGCGGCGATGCGCTCGGACGTGGCCCGGGTGTGGTGCGGGTCGAGGGCGCCGCTGCGGAAGACGAGGGTGGGCACGGCGAGTGCCGCGCACTCGGCATCGGAGAGCCCGGCCACGGTCGCGCCGGGTTGCGGGCAGTACACCAACATCCAACGTTCGAGCGTCTCGATGAATTGTCGTGGGTCGAGGTCGAGGAATCGTTTGCGGTTCTTGGGATTCCGTTCGAGCACGCCGGCCCATTCCGGCAGCTCCACCACGGCTTCCATCCCGCCGCGCCACGCGACGCGGATCGACTCACCGCAGTAGTGCACGCCGAGCAGCATCGATCCGTAGACGCCGCCCGAGATCCAGAGCATCGCGAGCTTCGCAGTCACGTCGGGGTGCTTGGCCGCGGTCAGGAGCGACACCCGGGCGCCACCGGAACCGCCGACGATCACCGCCGGCGCGAGGTCGAGCGCCCGCAACAGCCCTGCGAGCTTGTCGGCCTGCATCTCCGACTCCGACGGACCCTCGAAGCACACGTCGGAGGCGCCGGTGTTCGGGCGGTCCCAGATGACGACCCGCTGCCCGCTCGCCGCCAGTGTCTGCGCGAGCTCGCGGATGCCGGGCTCGTCCTTGCTGAAGCGGCCGCCCGGCGTCACGACCCAGGGTGGTCCGTCGGCGCCGATGATCTCGTACGCGATCGTCGTTCCGTCGATGTCGGTCGTCGGCATGTGCGTCACTGTACGCGGGCGTAGAGCCGGCGGCGTGCGCGAAACTCGATGCATGACGGCAGACCGCGTCCCGTTGGTGTCTCATTGGATCAACGGGAAGGCGGCCGAGGGGCAGTCGGCGCGCACGGGCGAGGTGTTCGATCCCGCGACGGGTCGCGTCACCAAGCACGTCGCGTTCGCGTCGCCGGCCGACGTCGACGCGGCGGTGACCGCGGCGAGCGCCGCGTTCGGCGGCTGGCGTTCGGCATCGCTGACCGAGCGCACGAGAGTGCTGTACCGGTTCCGCGAGCTGTTGCACCTCCGGGCCGAGGAGCTCGCCGCGATCATCACGGCCGAGCACGGCAAGGTGCTTGGCGACGCGCTCGGTGAGGTGACCCGTGGGCTCGAGGTCGTCGAGTTCGCCTGCGGCATGCCGCAGTTGCTGAAGGGGAGCTACTCCGAAGGCGTGTCGTCGCGCGTCGACGTGTACTCCATACGCCAGCCGCTCGGCGTCGCCGCGATCATCAGCCCGTTCAACTTCCCGGCGATGGTCCCGTGCTGGTTCTTTCCGATTGCGATCGCGGCGGGCAACGCGGTGATCGTGAAGCCGAGCGAGAAGGATCCCTCGGCGGCCAACTGGATGGCCGAGCTGTGGGCCGAGGCCGGCCTGCCGCCGGGCGTCTTCAACGTCGTGCACGGCGACAAGGTCGCGGTCGACGCCCTCCTCGAGCACCCGGGCGTGAAGGCGGTGTCGTTCGTGGGCTCCACGCCGATCGCCCGTTACGTGTACGAGACCGCAACGCGCGCGGGCAAGCGAGTGCAGGCGTTGGGTGGTGCGAAGAACCACATGGTCGTGTTGCCCGACGCCGACCTCGATCTTGCCGCCGACGCCGCGGTCAACGCCGGATTCGGCTCGGCCGGCGAGCGCTGCATGGCGATCTCGGTCGTCGTTGCCGTGGGTGGCATCGCCGACGAGCTCGTCGCGAGGATCGCGGAGCGGGTCGATCGCCTGACCGTCGGCGACGGCCGCTCGGGTGCCGACATGGGCCCGCTCGTCACGCGCGCGCACCTCGACCGCGTGGTGTCGTATCTCGACGACGGCGTGCGGGCCGGCGCGACGATGGTCGTCGACGGGCGGGCCCGCTCCTTCGCCGGCGATGCGGCGGGATTCTGGTTGGGACCAACCCTCTTCGACCACGTCACTCCGGACATGGAGCTCTACACCGACGAGATCTTCGGGCCGGTCCTGTCGGTCGTCCGGGTGAGCACCTATGACGACGCGCTCGCGCTCGTGAACGCGAACCCGTACGGCAACGGCACCGCGATCTTCACGAACGACGGCGGCGCCGCGCGGCGCTTCCAGTCGGAGGTGGAGGTCGGCATGGTGGGCGTCAACGTGCCCATCCCGGTGCCGATCGCGTCCTATTCCTTCGGAGGCTGGAAGAGCTCCCTGTTCGGCGACACGCACGCGTACGGGCCCGACGGCGTGCACTTCTTCACCCGCGCGAAGGTGATCACCAGCCGCTGGCTCGACCCCAGCCACGGCGGCGTCGACCTCGGGTTCCCACGCAACGTTTAGGCGTACGCTGAGCCACGCCGCCGGTTCGGTGAAAGCGCCGACGGGAATGGGAAGAGGGGAATGCCCATGAGTCTCCCGCTCGATCAGGTCAAGGTCGTCGACGCCGACACGCACATGACCGAGGCGCACGACCTCTGGACGAAGCGGGCACCGGCGAAGTGGCGCGACCGCGTGCCGCAAGTGAAACAAGTCGAAGGTGCGGCGACCTGGGTGGTCGACGGCGCCGTGCTCGGCCGGGCCGGCGCGGGCGGAGTGGTCGACAAGAACGGCGTGAAGGGACGAACCTTCGAAGGTCTCTACGAGTGGGAGATCGAACAGGCGCACGCCGCGGCCTACGACCCCATCGCGCGCGTCGAGCTCATGGACGACATCGGTGTGTGGGCGCAGGTCATCTACCCGGGCGTGGTCGGCCTCGGCGGGCAGAACCTCGCCAGCCTCGTCGACGACGTCGAGCTGCGCACGTGGTGCCTCGAGACCTTCAACGACGCGAACGCGGAGCTCCAGGCGGAGTCGGGCAACCGCTTGCTCCCGATGGCGTTGTTGCCCGCGTGGGACATCGATCTCTGCGTGCGCGAAGCACGACGCGCGAGGAGTCTCGGACTGCGCGGTGTGAACCTCACCGCGGACCCGCAAGACGTCGGCGCTCCCGACCTCGCGAGCCGCGCGTGGGACCCGCTGTGGGAGGCGTGCAGCTCCCTGGCGATGCCGGTGCACTTCCACATCGGGGCGAGTCTCACGACGATGAACTATTTCGGCACCTACCCGTGGGACTCCCACGACGACGATACGAAGCTCGCCATCGGCGGCGCGCTGCTTTTCATCGGGAACGCGCGTGTGGTCGTGAACATCATCTGCACGGGGATGCTCGACCGCTTCCCCGAGCTGAAGATCGTCTCGGTGGAGAGCGGCTGCGGCTGGATCCCGTTCATCCTCGAGGCGCTCGACTACGAGATGACCGAGAACGCGCCCCACGCGAAGGCCGCGCTCGAGCTGTTGCCTTCGGAGTACTTCAAGCGGCAGATCTACGCGACCACGTGGTTCGAGCGCACCGACCTGCCCGCGATCGTCGCAGCGGTCGGTGAGGACAGCATCATGTGGGAGACCGACTACCCGCACCCCACGTGCCTCTATCCCGACCCGTTGAAGACCGCCGACGAGAACATGCACGATCTGACCCCGGCCGTGCAACGCAAGATCCTGGGTGAGACCGCGGCGAAGCTCTACCAGCTCTGACTCGACTCCGAACGAGGAGGTCCGCATGGACCGTATGAGCCCGCTCGACGCGTCGTTCCTGCACGTCGAAGACGCCGTGAGTCACATGCACATCGGCTCGATCGCCGTCTTCGAGGGTCCGCCGCCCGAACCCGGGGACTTCGCGCGGATGGTCGCGGGCAAGCTGCCCGCAGTTCCGCGCTATCGCCAGAAGGTGCGTTTCGTGCCGCTCCAACTGGCACGCCCGGTTTGGGTCGACGATCCGCACTTCCAGCTCGGCTATCACCTGCGGCACACAGCGCTCGCCGCGCCCGGGCGCGACCGCGAGCTGCGCAATCTGGTGGGACGCGTCATGTCGCAGCAGCTCGACCGGCACAAGCCGCTGTGGGAGATGTGGATCGTCGAAGGCCTCGAGCACGATCACTGGGCCCTCGTGTCGAAGGTGCATCACTGCATGGTCGACGGCGTGTCGGGCACCGACCTCCTGACCGTGGTGCTCGACGCCGAGCCCGAGCCGCCGCAGCCGATGCCCGACCCGTGGCGTCCCGAAGCCGAGCCGGGGAACGCGCGCCTCGTGCGAGACGCGTTGTTCGACCTCGCGGCGAGTCCCTACGAGCAGCTACGCGCCCTTCGCTCCGCGACACGCGCGCCCCGCCAGGCGGTCGGTCAGCTGAGTGAGCTCGCGCGCGGTCTGCGTGCGTGGACGGGTGTCGTGCGGCCGACGCAGGTCTCGTCGCTCAACGGGCCGATCGGTCCGCACCGGCGGTGGGACTGGGCCCGCACCACCCTCGCCGACGTGAAAACGGTGCGGCGCGGATTGGGCGGCACCGTCAACGACATCGTCTTGACCGTGCTCACCCGCGGCTTTCGCGATCTGTTGCTCGGGCGCGGTGAAAGTGTCGACGAGCGCGTCGTGCGCACGTTGGTGCCGGTGTCGGTGCGGACGGCCGGCGAACGCGGCACCTACAACAACCGCGTCTCGGCGATGATCGCCGAGCTTCCCGTGGGTCTCGACGACCCGGCGGAGCGGCTCGCGGCGATCCGCGCGCAGATGGACGACCTCAAGGAGTCGAAGCAGGCGGTTGCCGGCGAGGTGCTCACGTCGCTCTCGGGGTTCGCGCCGTCGATGCTCCTCGCGCTCGGGACGCGCGTGGCGATGCGGTTGCCGCAACGCAACGTGAACACCGTCACCACGAACGTACCCGGCCCCCAGCACCAGCTCTACGCGTGCGGACGCCCGATGCTCGAGGCGTTCCCGTTCGTGCCGCTCGCGAGCACCGTGCGGGTCGGCGTCGCGATCTTCTCCTACAACGGCATGCTCAACTACGGCGTGACCGGCGACTACGACACCGCGCCCGACATCGCGGTGCTGTGCGGCGGCGTGGAAGCCGGCATGACCGAGCTGCTCAAACTCGCGGACGCGCGGAGCTCCTCAAGAACTTGACTCGATCCACCGCGTCGCTGCGCGCCAGGCGGTGCTGCGCCGACGCTCCGACCTGGCGGGCCACGTCGGCCCGGCGCTACGGATCCATCGCGTTGATGCCCATCACTGCGAGATCGGCCGCGGTCGGCTGGAAGGTCAACACCGGGGTGCCGCGCCGGCGGATGCGGGCGACCTCGCGCACGAGGGCAAAGCGCGCGACGCGCCGCGCGGCTTGGTCGGCGGCCAGCCGAGCCGAGTTGCGCGCGATCGACATCGGCGAGCTGATCACCACGAGGTCGAGCCCGAGACCGGCTACGAGGTCGGCGTTGGTCGGGGAGTGCACGCCGCCGTCGACGTAGCGAACACCTTCGATCGAGACCGGTGCGAAGAACGCGGGGATCGCGCACGACGCGGCGACCGCCTCGGGAACCTGGGCCCCGGGCGCGCCGGCGCGCCCGAATGTGACGAGCCGGCTGGTCTGGAGGTCGACCGCGTTGATCCACAGGGATCGCTCGGGCCATTGGTCGAAGAACGCGCGCAGCCCGGTCGCGATGACCTCGGTGGAGATGCGCCCCTCGGGCAACACCGCCGCCGCGAGCGCGCCCGGGCGCGCGGTCCACGGCGGGAACGCGGCGCGCAGGAGCGCGCCGGGCGCCGACATCCCGGGGAGGCCCTGGCGGCGAGGTGGGCGCGACGGGATCGGCGGCAGGTGTTGCGTGGCGGCTTCCGCGCGGTCGACGAGCACGCGTCCCTCCTCCGACATGGGCGCGTCGCACGTACGCGCCGCGAGATCGGGACCCGAGAGACCGGCGCGCAGGAACGCGCCGACGAGTGATCCGGCCGACGTGCCGACGATGACTTCGGCGTCGCGCGCGTCCCAACCGGTCTCGTCGGCCAACGCCGCGAGCACGCCCGCGTGAAATGCGTGACCGACCGCGCCGCCGGCACCGAGCACGAGACCGATACGCGTCATCCGGCCACGCTACCGGCGGCCCGCCGTCACTCGGTGCTGAGCTCGCCCTTGACGAACTGCTCGCGCAGCACGAATTTCTGGACCTTGCCCGAGCCGGTGAGCGGGAACGCCTCCACGAAGACCCACGTTTTCGGAACTTTGTAGTGCGCCATGCGCTCGCGGACGTAGGCCGAGAGCTCGACCGGAGTCGCCGCCGCGTCTTGCCCGAGCCGCACGAACGCCGCGACGTGTTCGCCCCAGACATCGTCGGGAATGCCGACCACGGCGACGTCGGCGATTGCCGGATGCTCGTAGAGCACGGCTTCGATCTCGCGGGGATAGATGTTCTCGCCGCCGCGGATGATCATGTCCTTGAGGCGACCTTCGATGCGGCAATACCCGCGCTCGTCCATGGTGCCGAGGTCGCCGGTGTGGAGCCAGCCGTCGGGGTCGATGGCCGCGTCGGTTGCCTCGGGCATGTCGTAGTAGCCGTGCATCACGCAGAAGCCGCGCACGCAAAGCTCGCCGAGCGTCCCGGGCGGCACGGTGGCGCCGTCGATCGGGTCGATCACTTTCACTTCCACGTTGGGGAGCGGTTGGCCGATGGTCTCGGCCTTGTCGTCGGGCGAGTCGTCGAGCCGGGTCTGGGTCGCAACGGCGGAGCACTCGGTCTGGCCGAACACGATGCTGAACTTCACGCCCAGGGCGCTCTGGATCCGGCGCACGATCTCGGCGGGCACCGTCGAGCCGCCCGACCCGACGACGCGCAACGACGAGAGGTCTCGCTTCGCGAAGTCGGGGTGCTCCATCATCGCGAGGAGCATCGTCGGCACCCCGCCCATGATCGCGGCGTGCTCGGTTTCCACGAGCTCCAACACGAGCGCAGGGTCGAAGGCGAGCACCGGGATGTACGTGCCGGCAACGCTGCCGGTGCCGAGCACGGCGAGCACGCACCCGCCCACGTGGAACAGAGGCATCGGGCTCACCTGCACACCGCCGGTCTCGAGACCGAACCGGGCCGAGACGAAACGCGCGTCGTTCGTGATGCCGCGGTGGTGCAGCAGCGCGCCCTTCGGGAATCCGGTGGTGCCCGACGTGTAGAGCAATGCCGCGGCATCGTCGGGTTGCACGTCGGGCAACGCGCCGGCCGGC
>CAZLEC010000200.1:0-7445 GCA_964558245.1 uncultured Burkholderiales bacterium
CTGGATCGCGGCCGAGATCGCTCGGGCCTGACGTTGCCGAGCGAGGCGCTGAGCCGCGGCCCGGTGTTGCTGCGCGAGTCGACGCTGAAGCGCGGCCCGCCGTTGCTGCGCGAGACGCTGGGCCGCGGCCCTCCTCATGGCTGCGGCGACCTGGCTCCGGAAGGCCTGAGCAGCAAGGGCCTTGTCTTGGTTCTCTCGAGCCGCCTGCTCCGTTCTCTGAGCGGCGAGGTCCGGCTTCTCGCCACAACTACTGACCAGCGAAACCGTCACGATCGCCGCGACGAACACTGCGATCGCGCGGCTCCGACGTATTCGGCTGCAGGTCATGCTCGGTCTCCCTCGTGAAGTCGACCAGCGGGACCGCCACCGACGCCGGCTGGGCGAGTTTCTTCGCACGCTCAGCCTGAACGCGTCGAGATCGCTCTCCCAGACGCACACGTCATCGAGCGTCGGGACGAAGGTCCCGTCGTGCCCGGTAGTCGTGAGTCGGGAGTTGCTCGTGTGCACGAGAGCGCGTCGATACGCTGGCGATGTCGAGGCGAGTGCGTTTCCGAGGTAGCGGAGGTCGACCATGCGTCACGGCGCTACCGCCCCTCTGCCGGCACGCGCGCGTCGCGTCGGCCGGCCCGTGCGGCTCTCGGTTGCCGTGTCGCTGAGCTTCCTCGCCGGCGGGTTGGTCGCGGTCGCGCCGCCGGCGAGTGCAGCCGGGGAGTGGTCCGTGGTGGCGAACCCCAACCCGGTTGGCGGGCAGAGCTCAGGCCTGAACGCGGTGTCGTGCCCGACCGTGAGCCGGTGCTTCGCGGTCGGCGCTTCCGGCGACCACAGCATCTTGGCGGAGCACTGGAACGGGACGAGCTGGTCGGTCGTGCCCGGCGGCGCCGGCCTCACGGGCACCGAGTCGCCGTCGTTGGTCGCCGTGGCGTGCGCGAGCGCCACGAGTTGCTTCGCCGTCGGCGACTACTACTACCCCCCGTTTCCGCCCAACGCGGTGGCGGTCAGGCCGCTCGTGGAGCACTGGAACGGCACGCGCTGGTCGGTCATGACGAGACCGGTGCCCGCCGGCGCGCGAGACGCTGTTCTTTCCGGTGTCTCGTGCCACTCCACCACGAGCTGTTTCGCCGTCGGCTACTACGCCCGACCGGGCGCGGGGGTACAGACGTTGGTGGAGCGCTGGAACGGGAGCCGCTGGTCGGTCATGAAGAGTGCCAACTGGAGCGTGTCGTTTCTCACCGGCGTGTGGTGCCCGGGCGCGGCGAGTTGCTACGCCGTCGGTGGTGTCTCCAACTCGACGACGGTCGACCCGACTGCGTTCGTCGAACATTGGAACGGCACGAGCTGGTCGATCGTCCCGAGCCCCGACCCGACGCGCTCGACCCAAAGTGCGCTCGCGCGCGTGTCGTGCCCGAGCACGGACAATTGTTTCGCGGTCGGCGAATCGAGCGCCGGTGAAATGTTCAAGACGTTGGTCGAGCATTGGAATGGAACGCGTTGGTCGATCATGACGAGCCCGAACCCGGCCGCCAAGCAGGCGTTCCTGAGCAGCGTGTCGTGCCCGAGCACGACGAGTTGCGACGCGGTTGGCTACTACTACGCGGGCCGGGCCACCAGGACGCTGGTGGAGCATTGGAACGGCGCGAGCTGGTCGATCACGGCCACTCCCAACCCGAGTGGCGCAGCGCACGCGGAGTTGAACGGCGTCTCCTGCCATTCACCGTCGAGCTGCTTCGCCGTCGGCTCCCGAGGAAACGCCCGAGGTGACGGGACGCTGATCGAGCGACGCGCCTGACGCGGCGCGTCGGTCGTCGAAGCGCGGTCGTCCGAGCGCGAGGATCGTCGGGTGACGGCTGACCTCGAGTACGAATGGCGCGGCGACATCAGCGACGCGGAGCTCGTCGCGCTCACCGAGTCGCACGGCGGCCGGGCGGAGCCGGGTTGGTGGGACCGCATCCGCCCGCACAGCTTGGGTTGGGTGACTGCCCGCGACGCCGACGGCCGCGCCGCGGGCTTCGTGAACGTCGCTTGGGACGGAGGCGACCACGCCTTCTTGCTCGACACGAAGGTGCCTCCGGACCTCCAGCGTCATGGCGTCGGAACCCGGCTCGTGGGTATCGCGGCCGAGCACGCCCGCGACGCCGGATGCGAGTGGCTGCACGTCGACTTCCGTGACGAGTTGCGCGCCTTCTATCTGGACGCGTGCGGATTCGTGCCGACGATGGCCGGGCTCATCGCCCTCCGCGAGTAGCCATCGCCTTCGGACTCAGCGTCGCAAATGGGGTCCCCCGGTGCCACGTTCGGGACATGGAGGCCGGGAAGTGCGGGAACCGGCGGCATCGCCTCGGGTTTCTCGGGCCGATGAGCGCCGCCACCGGTAAATCCTCGGGCCCCGTTTCCTTTTCGGGGCCCAGAACGATTGCGTAGGCGGAGGGGTTCTTCTGGGTACTCGCGTCCTGGGACATCCAGGATCGGGCGCGGCAGCCTCGTCGCCGGCGCAGGTGGCGGGCGACGACAGGGGGTTCGTCATGGAAGAATCGATGTCTCGGGTGCGACCGCACGGCTGGAAAGCCTGGCTGTGCGGAGTCGCCATCGCCGGAGCCGCGATGGGTGCGGTCCCTGCTGGTGCGGCCGCCACGGCGCCCGGCGCGCCCACGGTCACCGGTGTGACCCCCGACGTGGGCAGCGTGAACGTCTCGTACTCGCCACCCGCCAGCGACGGCGGATCGGCCGTGAACCAGTACAAGGTCACCTGCTTCTCGTCCGACGGCGGCGTCACCAAGACGGAAACCGAGCACGCGTCCCCGACGCGGGTGGACCACCTGACGGACGGCAAGACCTACAACTGCAACGTCGAGGCGCACAACAGTGTCGGCTACGGGCCGCCGTCGGCGAACTCCGCCGCGGTCGTGACGCTCTCGCCTCCGCCGCCCCCGACGGTGCCGGGCGCGCCCACGGTCACCGGAGTCACTGCCGGCGTGCGCAGCCTCAACGTGAGCTACTCGCCGCCGGCGAGCAACGGCGGGTCGTCGATCTTCCAGTACAAGGTGACTTGCGTGTCGAGTGACGGCGGCGTGAGCCGTTCCAACACCGAGCACGCATCGCCGACGCGGGTCGATGGGCTCACCGGCTCGAAGACCTACACCTGCAACGTCATGGCGCGTAACCGGGTCGGCTTCGGTCCTCCGTCGGCGAGCTCGGCTCCGGTCGTGACGCTCTCGCCGCCGGTGATCACCGTTCCCGGTGCACCGACGATCACGTCGGCCACTGCCGGGCACCACAGTGTGACCGTCGCGTTCTCGCCCCCGGCGAGCAACGGCGGATCGTCGATCTTCGAGTACAAGGCGGTGTGCACGTCGAGCAACGGCGGGCGGACCCGATCGAACACCCGGCACGCGTCGCCGATCAAGGTCAACGACCTGAGCTCGGCCAAGACGTACACGTGCACCGTGGCCGCGAGGAACCGCAAGGGCCTCGGAGCGCCGTCGGCGGCGTCGGCTCCGGTCACGACGCTCTCGCACTGAGCGACGACTCGACGTAATCCAGGGGGAGCGCCAAGAGGGGGAGTGGCGGGCGCCGGGGGCAAGGGCCTCCGGCGGCCGCTCTTGTGCTCGCCCGGCCGAGCCGGCCGGTTCGCATGCGACAATGCGGTCGGCATGAGGGCGGGCGATTCGACCGAGACCGGGGCAACGCGAGGCGTGCGACGGCTCGGGGTCGTGCCGGCCCTCGACGGGCTGCGCGGCGTCGCGGTGCTCCTGGTCGTCGCGTATCACTTCCGCCACCTGCTGGATCCGTGGACGACCCACTACGTCCGGCGCGTCACCGTCTCCCGGTTGCCGGGCGGCGTGGTGCACCGTGTCACGCACCGGGTGCTCGTGCTCCGTATCCACCCGAAGCCGTTCTTCGGGTCGCTGATGCCGAAAGGCGGATCGCTCGGTGTCGACATCTTCTTCGTGCTCAGCGGGTTCCTCATCACGGCGCTGCTCCTGCGCGAGCACGCGAGCGCAGGACGGATCAACTTCGGCGGCTTCTACCGACGGCGCGCACTGCGACTGTTGCCTGCGCTGTTCCTCTTCGTCGCCGCGCAGCTGACGTACTCGATCATCACGCACGGGCAATGGGCGGCCGAGCGCGGCGCGGTCGTGTCGATTGTCTTCTACTTCTGGAACTGGCGGCTGTTCTACACGTACCCGGCGGTGCCGAAGGGTCTTGCGCACCTGTGGTCGCTGTCGGTCGAGGAGCAGTTCTACATCGTGTGGCCGCTGATCGTCGCGCTGTGCATCGTTGCGAGGCGACGCGTGTCAGCAGTGATCGCGACGATGGCGGCGGGTATCGCTGCGGTCGCGATATGGCGGGCGGTGCTCGCCCGGCACGACAACCTCGTTCTCCTGTACTTCCGCACCGACGTTCGTGCGGATGCGTTGCTCGTCGGCGCGCTCACCGCCTATCTCTGGACGCGGGGGCTGGTTCCCCCGAAGCGGCTTCTCGTTCCGGCCGCATGGATCGCTCTCGTCTTCGTGACTGTGTGCGTCATTCGCTTCGAGAGCACCGCGCATTTCCTCTTCGACGGCGGGTTCACCGCGGTCGCGATCGGGGTCGCGATCATGCTGCTCGCGATCGTCGAGGCTGACTGGTGCTCGAAGCACCTCTTGACCTTTGCGCCGCTGCGGGCCGTGGGCCGGGTCTCGTACGGCCTGTACTTGTGGCACTTCTTCGTGTTCACGATCGTGGCCCAGAAGATGGGTGCCTATTCCACGACCGAGCGCATCGCGACCGCCTTCGGCATCACGACCGCGGCGACGCTCTTCTCGTGGTTCGTGGTCGAGCAGCGATTCCTGCGCCGGAAGCACCGCGTTGCCAAGGTGGCCGCGGGAGCCTGACGGTAGGGCCGAAGGTCCTGATTGCAAAGGCACGTATGGGGCTCCCGGGCGACCGCCCGGGAGTCGATGGTTCACCTATGCGCCGCCGCGTCTGGTTGATCTATGTGACCGTCCTCACCGCGGCAATGCCCGTGTACTTCCTCGCGGCCCACGGATCGTCCCGCCGCACACTCTTCTACGGCTACGGGCTCGCGTCGATCGCGGGGATTCTCGTGGGCGTCCGGCTCCATCGGCCTCAGCGTCGTCTCCCCTGGGTGGCCTTCGCAGTCGGTCTCTCCTTGTTCCTTCTGGGTGACTTCGTCTTCAACATCTACACGTCGGGCGGGCACGAGCTCCCGTTTCCTTCGATCGCGGATCTCGTCTATCTCTGTGCGTATCCCGCGGTCGCGTTCGGGCTCGCCCAGCTCGTTCGCACGCGAACCGGAGTCGGCCGGCTGGCCGGCACACTCGACGGGCTGATCGTGGCCCTCGGGGGTGGGGTCGTCGCTTGGGTATTCGTCATGGCTCCGTACGCGAGTGACTCGTCGCTGAGCATCGAGGCCCGCGTCGTGTCGATCGCGTACCCGGCGCTCGACGTGCTCTTGCTCGCAATGCTCGCGCATCTGCTGCTGGGCGTTCGGTCGCGCCCCCCGTCGTACTGGTTGCTCGCGACGAGCGTCGCGTCGTTGCTCATTGCCGATGCCTTCTTCGCCGTAGGAACGTTGCACGGCACCTACAAGGACGGCAGCCTGATCGACCTCGGCTGGATCGCCTCGTACATGCTCTGGGGGGCCGCGGCGCTCCACCCGTCGATGCGCGAGGTCACGGAGCCGCCCCGATTGAAGGAATTGGGATCCGGTCGCGCGTCCATGGCGGTGTTGACGCTCGCCGCGCTCGCGACCCCGACCGTGATCATCGTGCAGAAAGCGCGCGGCAAGAGCGTCGACGTCGCGCTCCTCGCCGCGGCGTCGGCGCTGATGTTCCTGTTGGTGCTGGCGCGCGTCGGCCTGTTGACCCGAGCCGTCCACAGCCTCTACGGACAGCTGTGGAGGGCCGAGGCCGCGCAGCGGGTGCTGACCGACGCGGCGGTCGCGTTCGTTGGCGCGCCTGACGCCGACGCGATCCAGGAGTCCGCGGTTCGAGCCGCCGCCACGCTCGTCAGCGGGCCGGATGCGTGGTCGTCGTTCGTCACCATGAGCCCGGGCGGGTTGGTGGTGGCCGCCGCGGCCGGCGCTGCGGCCGGCAGAAAAGGCCGACCCGCCGATCCGGCGGCTCAGGAGGATCACTTCTCCGCGCCGGTGTACGTCAACGGCGACGTGCGAGGCACGCTCGGTGCCGGCCCGAGAGTCGAGACGACGGCGGAGAGCCTCCCCGCGCTCATGCTGCTCGCGTCGCAGATGGGTCTGGCACTCCAGGCGACCGAAGCGACGCAGGAGCGGCTTCGCTCTCGCAACGAGCGGCGCTTCAGCTCGCTCGTGGAGCACTCCGCCGACGTCGTGACCATCGTCGGCGCCGACCGCCTGATCCAGTACCGGAGCCCGGGGGCCCGCGTCATGTTCGGGCAGCGCCCCGAGGATCTCGTCGGCACCCGATTGGGCGGGCTCGTCCACCCCGATGATCGACGCACGGTCGAGGCCGTCTTCGACCGCGTGTTCGCGGGTGATCTCGGCTACTCCACGAGCGTCGAGTGTCGCGTGGCCCATACCGACGGCAGCTGGCGGACCGTCGAGATCACGACAACCAACTTGCTCGACGATCCCGACGTGGGCGGAGTCGTGTTGAACTCGCGCGACGTCACCGAGCGCCGGGCACTCGAGCGCGACCTCGAGCACCAGGCCTTCCACGACGTCTTGAGCGGGTTGGCCAACCGCGCGCTCTTCGGAGACCGAGTGAGTCACGCGCTGAGCCGCGCGGATCGCGATGGGTTTCCGGTCGCGGTGTTGTTCCTTGATCTCGACGACTTCAAGACCGTCAACGACAGTCTCGGCCATCCGGCCGGTGACGAGGTTCTCGTCGGAGTCGCGGGCCGACTCGAGACCGAGATCAGGCCGGGCGACACCGTGGCCCGGCTCGGCGGAGACGAGTTCGCGGTGCTGCTCGAGTACGGCGTGATGCCCGACGATGCGCAGCGCGTCGCGCTCCGGATCGGCAACGCGCTGGAGACGCCGTTCGTGATCGGGGCCGGCGAGGTCACCGTCCAGGCGAGCGTCGGCCTCGCCGTCGGCTGGCCCGGGCGCGATAGCGCAGACGAGCTGCTCATGCACGCCGATCTCGCGATGTACATGGCGAAGCGCAGCGGAAAGGGGCGCGTCGCGCTGTACGAGCCGTCAATGCACGACGAGGCGGTGCGGCGGCTCGAGATCGTCGCCGATCTGCGGCGAGGCCTGGCCGCCGGGCAGTTCGAGGTGTACTACCAGCCGATCGTCAACGTCGCGAACGGCACCGTCGCCGGCGCGGAGGCTCTCGTGCGCTGGCATCACCCGACGCGCGGTCTCGTGTCGCCCGTTGATTTCATTCCCGTCGCCGAGTCGACGGGATTGGTCGTTCCCCTCGACAGGTGGGTCCTGGCCGAGGCGTGCCGGCAGGTGGAGGTAT
>CAZLEC010000201.1:0-7414 GCA_964558245.1 uncultured Burkholderiales bacterium
CGGCCATCACGGCGAGGATCAGGAACGGGATGATCGTCCAGCTGACCTCGAGCACCACGTTGCCGTGGGTCTGGACCGGGTTGCGGTCCTCGCCCGGGCGCTCCCGGAACCGCACCGCGACGAAGATGGTCATGAACAGCACGCCCGCACCGATCACGACCGCGACCCAGAAGAACGGGGTCATCAAGTTGAGGATCTTGTGTGCGGCCGGGCCCTCGGGGTGGAGGGCGTCCTGGCGGTTGTGGGAAGCCGCGCTCCCACAACTCGCGAGCACGACGACGGCAGCTGCCGTTCCGACGGCGGTGATAGCCCCGCGCCGGAGCCGTTGCATGCGGTCCAACATCTACCGTCCTCGCGGAGACCGGATCGTGAGGGAGAGACAACCCGCGGCGACTCTACAACGGTGGATTCGCCGGATCGCAACTCTGTGATTCGAAGATTCCGGCGGCGAATTCACCGGCTGCGGGCGGGGCTCAGAGTCCGAGCCGATCGAGGGAGGTGGCGCGGCGCTGCCAATCGCGGTCCACCCGCACGTGGGTGTCGAGGTGCACCCTGACCCCGAGGAGCGCCTCGAGCTCCAGGCGGGCGTCGGTTCCGGCCCGGCGCAGCAGCGCGGCGCCGCGCCCGATCACGATGCCCCGCTGCGAGGCGCGCTCCACACGGATGACGAGCCGGATCGCGAGCAAGGGCCCGTCCTTGGTCGTGCGCTCCTCGATCTCCTCGGCGGTGACCATGATCGAATGGGGCAGCTCGTCGTGGGTCGCCGCGAGCAGCTTCTCGCGGAGGAGCTCGGCGGCGAGCACGCCCTCCGGCTGATCGCTGACGGTGCCGTCGGGGTAATAGTGCGGGCCGACGGGCATCCGCGCCTCGAGCTCGCCGACCAGCGCCTCGACACCTTCTCCCGTGCGCGCCGACAACGGCACGAATGCCGCGAGCTCGCCCAACTCCGCCGACGCGACCGAGAGATGCTCGAGGACCTGCTGCGGGCCGGCCCGATCCACCTTGTTGACGACCAGCACGGTCGGAGTTCGCACCTGCGCGACGAGGTCGGCGACGAAGCGGTCGCCCCGGCCGATCGGCTCGGTCGCGTCGACGAGGAAGCACACGACGTCGACCTCGTCGAGCGTCGCGACCGCGCGGCTGTTGGTGCGCTCGCCCAGGAGGGTCCGCGGCTTGTGTATCCCGGGCGTGTCGAGCAGCACGATCTGCGTCCGGTCGGTGGTACGCACACCGCGCACCTGCGTGCGCGTCGTCTGCGGACGGCTCGAGACGATCGACACCTTCCGACCGACGAGCTGGTTCACGAGTGTCGACTTGCCGACATTGGGACGGCCGACGATCGACACGAAGCCCGAACGAAACTCCTGATCCGTCACTCGCTGCGCTCGGAACGCTTCGGCGTGATCCGCACCGACACGATGCGCCGTCCCTGGACCCGCTCCGCGCAGAATTCGTAGCCGTTCACCCGCGCGCACTCGCCTTCGTCGGGCACGTGGCCGAGCGCGTCGAACACCAACCCACCCACCGTGTCCCACTCACCCGAGGGGAGCTCCTCACCGAGCAACTCGTTCATCTCGTCGATCGGAGTCCGCCCCGGGACGCGAAACGCTCCCCCCGCGAGCTTCTCCACCTGCGGCTCGTCGACGTCGTACTCGTCGATGATCTCGCCGACGATCTCCTCGAGCAGGTCCTCCATCGTGACGAGACCGGCCGTGCCGCCGTGCTCGTCGATCACGATCGCCATGTGGAACTTCTCGGTCTGCATCTCGCGCAACAGCTCGGCGACGCGCTTCGACTCCGGCAGGAAATGCGCCGGCCGCAGCATCTGGCGCACGGGCTCGTTGCCCTCGCCACTGCCGCTGCGCGTCACCAAGTCCTTGAGGAACACGAGGCCGACGATGTCGTCGGTGGTCTCGTTGAACGCGGGCAACCGGGACTTCCCGGCCGCGATCGCGATGCGGATGGCCTCGTCGACGGTGGCGTCGGCGTCGACCGCGACCATGTCGGGCCGCGGCACCATCACCTCGCGCACGACGGTGTCACCGAACTCGAAGATCGAATGGATGAGCTCCCGCTCCTCGGTTTCGATCGACGCCTCCTGCGCGGCGACGTCGGCCATCGTCAGGATCTCCTCCTCGGTGACGAACGGCCCGCCGCGCAAACCCTTCCCCGGCAACGCGATGTTGGCGAGCCCGATGAAGCCGCGCGTCAGCACGCGCAACGGCGGGAAGCGCGTGAGGAACACGAGCAGGCCCGACACCGACATCACTGCGCGCTCGGGATGCTGCACTGCGTACGTCTTGGGCGCGACCTCGGCGAACGTGAACACCACGACGATCTCGAGCACCATGCCGGCCGCGACCCCGGCGGTATGGAAGGTGGGCTCGAGCAAGGTGCCCACGAGCGTCGCCGAGATCATCTGGCTCGCGAGCAGTACGAGCAGCACGGTGTTGAGCGTCTGTTCCGGATGCTCGAGCAGCCGCAGCACCCGCTCGGCGCGCTTGTCTCCCTCCTCGGCGAGGTTCAGGAGCCGGATGCGGCTCACGCGCACGAACGCGGTATCCGACAGCGCGAGCACTGCGCCGAACGCGAACAAGACGACGATGACCGCTATTGCAACGGCATGACCACCCACTACGGCCTCAGGACTCCTGCTCCAGCTCGCGGAAACGACTCAGAAGCTCCTGCTCGCGCCGACGCATCACGGCACCCTCGCTCGGCTCGGCATGGTCGTAGTCGAGCAAGTGCAGCACACCGTGGACGACCAACAGCGCCAACTCGTCGTCGGTGCTGACACTCCGCTCGGCGGCCTGACGAGTCGCGACCGCCGGACACACGACGACGTCGCCCAGCAACGTCGGGGGATCGCTCGGATCGCTCGTGGTGCCCGGCCCCCGGCCGCCCTGGTCGGGCTGGCGGCCCGAAGGCGGCAGCTCGTCGTCGATCGGGAAGGCCAGCACGTCGGTCGGGCCACTCGAGCCGAGGAACCGCTCGTTGAGCTCCGCGATCGTCATGGGGTCGACGAACAGCAACGACATCTCCGTGTCCGGGCCGAGTCGCTCGATCACCCGCTCCTCGTCGAGCACGAGCTGCGCGAGCCGAACCCACCGCGGCACGTCGACCGCGAACTCGCGTTGCTCGTCGGCGCCGAACACCGTCGGCACGTCGATGCTCATGACCGCGGGAGCTCGTGGCGGCCGTACGCATCGACGATCTCCTGCACGATGCGGTGCCGCACGACGTCGCCGGAACCCAACTCCACGAACACCAGACCGTCGATGCCGTCGAGCACGTCGCGCACCTGCAACAGGCCCGAACGGTGCTGCCCGTCGGGAAGGTCGATCTGGGTCACGTCTCCGGTGACGACGCACTTCGATCCGAAACCGAGACGCGTGAGGAACATCTTCATCTGCTCGGGCGTGGTGTTCTGCGCCTCGTCGAGGATGATGAACGAGTCGTTGAGCGTGCGGCCGCGCATGTATGCCAGCGGAGCGACCTCGATCGTGCCCCGCTCCATCAAGCGCGTGACGACCTCGGGCTCGAGCATGTCGTGCAGCGCGTCGTACAGCGGCCGCAGGTACGGGTCGACCTTGGCGAGCATGTCACCCGGCAGGAAACCCAACCGCTCGCCCGCCTCGACCGCCGGACGGGTCAAGAGGATGCGGTTCACGGTCTTGGCCTGCAGCGCCTGCACCGCCAGCGCGACGGCGAGATAGCTCTTGCCCGTCCCGGCCGGCCCGATCGCGAACGTCACCGTGTTGTCGCGCACCGCGTCGACGTATCGCTTCTGCCCCGACGTCTTGGGGCGGACGCTCTTGCGACCGCGCACGACCTCGGTGGCGAGCACTTCGGTGGGGCGTTGGTCGGCCTTCAGCATCTCGATCGACCGCACCAGACCGTCGGAATCGAGCTCGTGGCCCTGTTCGAGCAGCACGACCAGCTCCTCGAACAGCCGCCCGACGCGCTCGGCGTCGGGCCCGTCGCCGGTGACGGTGATCTCGTTGCCGCGAACCAGGATGTGCACCGGGAACGCGGCCTCGATCATGCGGAGCAGCTCGTCGCGTTGACCGAGCAGACCCACCATCAGGTGGTTGCCCGGGACCAGGATCTTGACCTGGATGGTCGGGGGCGGGCTGGTCGTGCGCGGCGTCACCAAGGTCCGGCCAGCGTAGCGCCGGGCCGGACCGAAGCGTCAGGGGTCCCGAGCCGGAGCGCGGACCAGCCGGCTTCGGGGGACCGGCGGCTTGCTAGGCCGAGGCGCGCAGGCCGAGCTGCTCGAGGCGGCTGCCGAGATCGTCGAGGCTGCGGCCCATGAGCGCCGCGAGCACCCGCAGATCCGAACGCCGGATCGTGAGCATGCGGCCGTTGAAGTCCTGGCGCTCGAGCTGGATCGACGACGCGAACCGGGACAGCATCTGCGCGTCCGGGTCGTCGACGTCGTGCAGGCGAATCAGGTCGATGGCGAACCCGTTCGACTGGTCGATCGTGCTCGTGGCGCCGTCGACGAGGCTGATCTCGCCGTCGAACTCGCGCGGGAGCAGCTGATCGGCCGGCACCTCGTAGATCTCGGCCAGGCGGAGGAGGCGGGGAACGGAGATCGCCCGCTCGCCGCGCTCGTATGCGCCCAGCACCGAAGCCTTGAACTCGAGAGTCGACCGCGCTTCGACGTCGTGAAGTGACAGACCCTTCTGTCGTCGGATCGCCCGGAGGCGCTCGCCGACGCGTGCTCCCGTCGTCGCCACCTGCTCAGCCCCCTCGCCCGACTGTTAGGTTCCTGTGTTGCGTTGTCGATGAGCTCACGTCGTTCAGAGATTTCGAACTGCGTTCGCTCATTGGTTACCCACTGCGTTTGCTCACCGGGCCGCGCATGATCCAGGCACCGGTCGTGCAACGGAGCAGATCGTACCAGCACGCTCCGTGAAAGTCATGCTTCCCCGCGCTTTCAACACGAGTCACGCAACCCGGACATTCTTCACACGTGCCACTCTCGGAACAACTCGCGCGCGCGATCGAGGAACAAAACGGACACGGCGATCGGGGCCGTCTCGGCTCTCAGAATGTGGGGGCCGAGGCTGACGCGCGGTGCCTCCCGCATCGCCTCGAGCTCGGCCGGGTCGAAGCCTCCCTCGGGTCCGACCGAGACGATCCAGTCGTCGGCGGGGGGCACACGCTGCACCGGAGCGGGGATCTCACGCGCGGGTAGACCGCCGGGCTAGGCCTCGACGAGACCGCTCAGGCCGGCGACGGACACGAGGTCGGCGACCGCCGACACCTCCGGCACGCGCGCCCGCCGCGACTGCGCGGCGGCTTCGCGAGCGGTGACCTGCAATCGCGCGACCGCGCGTTCGGCCTGGGCCGGCGTCCAGCGCACGACACAGCGCCGCGTTCGCATCGGGATGAAGCGCGCGATGCCCAGCTCCGTGCCGCGCGTCACCACCGTTTCGAGCGCGCCCGCCTTGGTGAGCGCGACCGCGAGCACGACGCGGGGAACGATCTCGGGCTCGGTCACGGCGTCACTCACGGCGCCGAGCCGCAGCCGGCCCGGTGCGACCGACTCGATCGCGTAGCGGCGCCAGGTGCCGGCTCCGTCGGCGAGCGTCATGTGCTCCCCGGCTCCGAGGCGGCGCACGCGTTGCAGGTGGTGGCCGTCGGCTCCGGAGATCTCGACCGTGTCGTCGAGCGCGGCGACGAACGCGTGGGCGGCGGCGTCCTGGCGCGCCGCCCATGCCCCCGAGCCGGCGGCCGCGCCGGCCGGCGGGGTCACGATCGGAAGGCCGACCGGATGCGCGAGAACAACCCTTCGTGCGGAGCCGTGACCTGCTCGCCGCGCAGGTTCGCCAGCTGCACGAGTAGCTCGGCCTGCTCCGGCGTGAGGTTGGTGGGCACCTGCACGTCGACCTCGACGACGAGATCACCCCGCCGACCGTTGCGCAGCGACGGCACTCCGAGCCCTTGCAGGCGGAGTCGCGCTCCGGGTTGGGTCCCCGACTGCACCTCGAGCTGGCGCACGCCGTCGAGTGTCTCCAACTCCAAGGTCGCGCCGAGCGCGGCCTGCACGATCGAGACCGGCAGCCGGTGCCACAAGTCGTCGCCGCGCCGCTCGTACGCCGGCGTGGGAACGACGTGAATCGCGACGAAGAGGTCACCCGCCTCACCGCCGCGGGGCGCGGCGGGGCCCCGGCCCGCGAGACGGAGCCGTTGGCCGTCGTCGATGCCGGCCGGTACCTCGACCTCGATCGAACGCGTCCCCGCGACGCGACCGTCGCCCCGGCACGTCTCGCACGGATGCTCGATCGTGGTGCCGATGCCTCCGCAGGTGGGGCACGGACCGGCGGTGACGATCTGGCCGAGCAACGATCGCCGGACCTGGCGCACCTCGCCGGCGCCGTCACAGGTCTCGCAGCGCGTCGGGTGCGTGCCCGGCAATCCGCCCGAGCCGCCGCACGTCTCGCATTCGATCGGCATGCGCATCTCGACGGTTCGCCGGGCCCCGGTGACGACCTCCGAGAGCGTGAGCTCCATCAGCGTCTCCGCGTCGGGCCCGCGCCGCGCGCCCGAGGGGCCGCGTCCGCCGAACACGTCGCCGCTGAAGAACGCGTCGAACAAGTCGTTGAGACCGAACCCCCCCGAGGCGAACGGGTTGCCGGCGCCGCCGGCCGCGGCATCGGGGCCGAACATGTCGTACTTGCGGCGGCGCTCGGGATCGCGCACCAACTCGTAGGCGGCGTTGATCTCCTTGAACCGCTCCGCGGCGCTCGGGTCGTCGGGATTCGCGTCGGGGTGGCACTCACGGGCGAGACGGCGGTAGGCCCGCTTGATCTCGTCGTCGGTGGCCTGCGGCGACACGCCGAGCAGCTCGTATACGTCTTGTGCCATCAGCGTCGCATCCGGCTCAACGAGAGAGCTGCTGTCCGAGCTGGCGCGACACCGTCGACACCGCGGCCTGGGCCCTGCGGTAGTCCATGCGGGTCGGGCCGAGCACGCCAACGGTTCCGATGGGCTCGCCTTCCACGAGGTACGGCGCCAGCACGAGCGAGCACTCGCGCAGGTCGGCCAACTCGTTCTCGGCGCCGATGCGCACCGTGAGCCCCGGTCCGAGGAGCTCGCGGAGCAGCGCGCCGAGCACCACGTGTTGCTCGAGCAGCTCGAGCAACCCCGAGGCGCTCGTGCTCGCGAACGCCTCCTGCTCGGCCGCCAGCCGGCTCGCGCCGCCGACGTAGAGCGGCTCGTCGTGGTGCAGCCGCACGTACGCGCCGAGCGCGTCGCACGCCGCCCGCGCGATCACGTCGGCACGGTCGCCGGCCGCGCCCGCGTATTGCATCGTTGGCAGCTCGGCGAGCCGCCGACCGGAGAAATGAGTTGCGAGCCGGGCACTCGCCCGGCCGGCTTCGTCGGCGTCGGTGTCGGTCTCGAG
>CAZLEC010000202.1:0-2432 GCA_964558245.1 uncultured Burkholderiales bacterium
CTCAGCGTCCCGAACGCTGCGCGCTAACCAAGCTGCGCCACACCCCGTGGGCCGAAGGAGTGTAGCGAGCCGGGATGGCCACTCACTCAGCGAATGTCCGAACGCCTTCGAGGACCCGGCCGGCGAGGTCGGCCCGGCACACGATCAGGTCGGGCAGGTACGGGTCGGGCTGGTTGTAGACCAACGGCGAACCGTCGAGCCGGGAGCAGTGGCACCCGGCCGCGATCGCGACGCCGACCGGCGCGGCGGAGTCCCATTCGTACTGGCCGCCGCTGTGCGCGTACACGTCGGCGTCACCGGTCACCACGGCCATGGCCTTGGCCCCGGCCGAGCCGAGCGGCACCAGATCGGCGTCGAGCACCTCGGCCAAGTGCTCGGCGACCGCCGGTGGCCGGGTACGCGACACGAGCAGGCGCACCTTGCCCGCATGTACGGGCGGCGGGGGAGGGGGTTGCGCGGTCGAGAGCAGCTTGCCCTGACCGGGCAGCGCGACCGCCGCGACCTTCGGCACGCCGTTGAACGCGAGTGCGACGTGCACCGCCCAGTCGGTTCGGCCTTCGCCCCACTCGCGCGTGCCGTCGAGGGGGTCGACGATCCAGACCCGTTCGCGCTCGAGCCGGGCGGGCGAGTCCTTCGACTCCTCCGACAGCACCGCGTCTTCGGGGCGGGCCCGGGCCAGGCGATCGAGGATCAGGTCGTTGCTGAGCCGGTCGCCTTCGTCCTTGGTGGCCTTGCGCGCCTGCAGGTCGAGCAGCAGCTCACCGGCCTCGCGCGCGATCTCGGCCGCGAGCTCGTGGTCGTCCACTCAGTTGAACGCCGGCTCGTCGGGATCGAGGTCGGCGCGTTCCGCAGCCGAAGCCGTGAGGAGAGGTGCGGCGGCGCGGCGGAGCACTCCGGCGTCGACCGGCTTCACGAGTGTGAGGTCGACGTCGGCGCGGCGCGCGATGAACGCGTCGTCGCGACGGTCGAGCAACAGGAGGATGCGGGCGCGGGGCAGTCGCCCGCCCGACTCCTCGAGGCGGAGGTCGATCGCGACCGCGACACCGCCCATGTTGCCGATCTGGAGATCGAGCACCACGAGATCGGGATCGACGTCGGCGAACGTGCCGCGCACGTCTTGGCCGCGGGTGACCTCGACGACTTGCTGACCGGGGCCCACGAACGCGGCGCGCACCTGGTCGCGGACCCATTGCGCATCGGCAGCTACGAGGATCGTCGTCACGGGAAGTGAGCCTAGGCGCGGGAGTCGGCCGGCTCGAACAGGAGGCTGCCGATCTCGCGGAGCGCCGAGAAGTCGTACACGTCGCGTGAGAGGTACGGGACGTAGGCGACCGTGGTCGCGCCGACGCGTGCCTGCACGCCTTGCACGTGCGCCCGTTCGAGCTCCGCGATCTCGCGGAAGTCGGCGAGGTTCCGGTAACGCTCGGCGAGCCGGTGGGCCGCGGGATCGTCGACCGCCCGCGCCAACTCGGCCGCGGCGGCGCGCAGGCCGGACGGGGCTTCGTCGCCGAACTGAGGGTGGACGCGGTTCACGATGAGCGCGTCGATCGACTGACCGTTGCGATCGAGTTGGCGCGCGAAGAACTGCGCCTCTTCCATCGCGTCGCGTCGAGGTGACGTCACGAGCACGAAGCCGGTCTCGGGCGCGGCCAGCAGCGCCTCTACGGCGACTGCCCGATCGCGAAACCCGGCTTCCATTCCCTCGAACGCGCGGAAGAACGCGACGACGTCGTCGATCGCCTCCGAACCGACCACCCGGGCGACGGTTCGGAGAAACGTCTGCACCGCGACGCTCGCGACGCGCAGGTACGCGCGGGTCGGCATCATCAGCATCCGGAAGATTCGATTGTCGAGCAGGCGCAGGAGTCGGCGCGGCGCGTCGAGGAAGTCGAGCGCGTGACGGGTCGGCGGCGTGTCGATCACGATCAGGTCGAACTGGCCGCCGTCGTGGAGCTCGTGGAGCTTCTCCATCGCCATGTACTCCTGCGTGCCGCCGAGCGCTCCGGAGACGTTGCGATAGAAACGATTCTCGAGGATTCGTTGCGCCTGCTCGGATGTGGTCGCGTTGCCGGTCACGAGCCGGTCGAACGTCGACTTCGTGTCGAGCATCATCGCCGCGAGGTCGCCGTCGGGCTTGGCGGAGTGATCGTCGTCCCAGCGATAGCGGGGAATCTCGCTGGGCGCGTCGGAAAGGGTCTCCAGGCCGAGCGCGTCGGCGAGGCGCTTCGCCGGGTCGATGGTGATCACGCACGTGCGGCGGCCCTGCCGCGCGGCCTCGAGCGCGAGCACCGCCGCGATGGTCGTCTTGCCGACCCCGCCGCTTCCACAGCAGATCAACACCTCGTGCTCCGACACGAGGCTCGCGATGCGGCCGCCGTCGGGCAAGGTCACAGTGCCTCGATTCCGCACGCGAGTGCGCCGGCGAGCGCGTC
>CAZLEC010000202.1:2442-7407 GCA_964558245.1 uncultured Burkholderiales bacterium
GGACTTCCAGCCGGCGAAAGCCGGAACCTGGATCGTCGACCTGCGGGCGACCGATGTCGGGAGTGAACAGGAAGGGCAGCTCGATCTGCGGGAGCGGGAGGCGCTCGCCGAGTCGCTCGATCTGCTCGTGTTGCACCGCGTGCCGCTCGGACCGGAACTCGATCGCGTGCACGAGGTCGTGGGCCTCGCGTTCCGACACGAAGCGACCGCACGCCTCCGCGTCGTTCATGAGGTCTTCTACCGACGCGGTGACGCCGGCGGGAAGCGGTTCGAAGCACTGGTTCACGATCACCGGCCCGAGCGCGACTCCCGCCCGATCTTCGATCGCGTAGGCGGTCTCGATCACCTCGCTCACTGGCGTCTCCTCCGGCAGCGTCACGAGCATCACCTGGCAGCGCGCGGGATCGGACAACAGGGCGACGACGTCGGCGGCCTGCTTGTTGATCGGCCCGACGCGCACCGCGTCGAGCAGCCCGCGCGGCGAGAGCAGGAAGGAGATCGCGTGGCCGGCCGCGGGTGCATCGACGATGATCAGGTCCGCCGCGCGCGACTCGTCGAGCGATTTCACCTTCCCGAGCACGAGGATGTCCTTCATCCCGGGCACGGCGGTGGCCACGACGTCGAGGGCGCCCGACGCGATCAGTCGCTTCGAGATCCGGCGCATGCCGTGGGTCTCCAGGTAGTCGACCAGCGCCGCGTCGGGAGTGAGGAAGCGGGCCCGCACTCCGGGATCGAGGTCGAGCTCGTCGTACGACAACGCCGGGGTGTCGAACATCGTCGGGAGTCCCGATTTGCCCTCGACCTCTACGATGAGCACGCTCGACCCGGCCCGTGCGGCGGTCACCGCCAGCGCGGCCGTCACGGTCGTCTTCCCGACGCCACCTTTCCCCGCGACGATGACGACGTGAGAGGTGGAGCAGAAGTGCGCAACCTCCATCCCCGCATGCTACGAGAGGCCGATGCGATTCCCCCAGGTCCGAGTCCGCGCCGCTGCCGCCGCCGTGCTCGTGCTGCTCGCGGTGGGTTCCTGGGCGCTCGGCGTGGGGGCGACCGGTGCCGGCGCGGCATCCGTCCATGACTCCGGTCGCCGGGGCATCGTGGTCGTGCAGGTCAACGGGCTGCTCGACCCGTCGAATGCCGCGCTGATCCAGAAGTCGTTGCGCGAGGCCAAAACGGCCGCCGTGTCGCTGATCGTGTTCCAGCTCGACGGATCCGGCGCGGTCGACGTGAACACCTCCGCGCTCGTACGAGCGATCCGGGACTCTCCCGTGCCGGTCGCGGTCTGGGTCGGCCCGTCGGGAGGTGGAGCCCGCGGGGCCAGCGCGCTGCTGGCGTTGTCGGCCGCGTACGTGGCAGTCGCGCCGGGCGCGCACATCGGGCCCGTGCTCCCGGTCGATTTCGGGCATCCCAGCGCGCAGGCCGTTGCGAAGTCCGTTGTCCCTGCGGGCAGCGCCGTGCTCCGCCGTCATCTGTCGGGCAAGACTGCGCTCGCCGACAAGCTCATCGACGGTACCGAGCCCACCGTCGGCGGCTTCATCGTCGGGCTCGACGGACGCGTGCTGCACACCGCGGCCGGCGACGTGCGCATGTCGACCTCGACGGTTGTCGGCGTCGGAGTGAATCGCCGAGTGCAGACGAACCAAGACGTCGGCTTCCGCAAGCTCGATCTCACCCAACAGCTCGCGCACACGCTCGGCACGCCCTGGGTCGCGTACTTCCTGTTCGTCGCCGGGCTGTCGCTGATGCTGTTCGAGTTCTTCACCGCCGGAGTCGGTATCGCAGGCGTGGTCGGCGCGAGCGCGCTCGTCGGCGGGTGCTTCGGGTTCTCGCACTTGCCGTTCGCGCCGTGGGCGCTCGGCCTGCTCGGGCTCGGCATCTTCGGGCTCGCGGTCGACCTGCAAGCCGGCGGCCTCGGACCGTGGACGTTCATCGGCGGCGGCGCGCTCGTTGCCGGTTCGATCTGGTGTTACGACGGCGCGAGCGCGCTCGACCCTTCGTGGTGGATTCTGGTGTTGGTGTGCGGTGCAACCCTCTTGTTCGTTTTGTCCGGCATGACGGCAATGGTGCGAAGTCGGTTCTCGACGCCGACCATCGGCCGCGAAGAATTGATCGGCGAGATGGGCGTCGCCGAAGTGGGCGTCGATCCCGATGGTGTCGTGAAGGTCCGCGACGCGTTGTGGCGTGCCCGTACGAACCGTGCGACCCCTATCGCGGCAGGTGAGGCGGTACGCGTCGTCGCGGTCGAGGGGGTCCTGCTCGAGGTCGAGCCCGAGGCCGGCGGTGCACGCGATTACCGCGAACGGTCGAGCCACCAATAGCGCAAAGGGCCGGCCGGGACGCCGCGCGAAAACTTCTGCTTGTCACCGCGGGAGCGGCCGGATACCTTCCGCGCGCTGAGGGGATGTTCGGGGACGGAGTAGGCGTGGCACTCGGCCTTATTCACGAGACTTGGCACCTGAAAGCAGCGTGTCGAGGTCCGGAATCTGCGTTGTTCTTCCCACCGTCGACGCCGGAGCGGCGAGACGATCGTGAGGCGCGCGAAGGGCACGCGAAACAGATCTGCGCGCAGTGCCGGGTGCGCGAAGACTGTCTCGAGTTCGCGATCCGGGTGCGCGAGCCGCACGGGATCTGGGGCGGGTTGACCGAGGCCGAGCGGCGCGTGCTCTTCCCGGAAGCCGAGCTGTAAGCCGTCGCGCCGCGCTATTCGCCCAGGTCAGGCGCCACTTCGGCTCGCGCGGGGTGGCACGTAGACTGGATGGATGAGAGCCGTTGACGCTTCGGTAGAAGCCCCCGTCGCGGCGCCGACGCCGGGCTCGCCGCCGATTCGCGACGCGGCGACCGTCGTCCTCGTCTCCGATCGGGTCGCATCGGGGCGCCCCGGCCTCCACGTGCTGATGCTGGAGCGCACCCGCCGCGCCGTGTTCGGACCCGGCGCAACGGTCTTCCCGGGCGGCGCGGTCGACGCCGACGATCGCGACGATCGGTCCCACGACCGCGTGAGCGATCTCGACGACGCGGCCGCGAGCGCCGAGCACGGCGTGCCCGCGGGCGGCCTCGCGTTCCGCGTCGCCGCGCTGCGCGAATGCTTCGAGGAAGCAGGCATCCTGCTCGCGCACGACGCGGCGACCGGCCGGCCCGTCGAGCACGACGCGGGTCTCGCCGCCGACCGAGACCGTCTCAATGCCGGCACGCTTCGTTTCGTCGAGATGTTGGAGTCGCGCGGCCTCGCGTTGGCCGCCCGCGACTTGCGCGTGTTCTCCCACTGGCTCACGCCGCTCGGCGCGCCCCGTCGCTACAACACGTGGTTCTTCGTCGCCCCCGCGCCCGATGGCGAAGACGGCGCACACGACGACAACGAGCTCGTCGCGTCGGGATGGGTGCGCCCGATCGACGCGCTCGCGCTCCACGAGGCCGGTGAGATCGACCTCATCTTCCCGACGGAGATGAGCTTGCGCGCGCTCGCACGTTACGACCGGTCGCAAGACCTGTTCGACGATCTCGATGCGGTCGCGCTCGACGAGCGCGGGAGATTGCACGTGGTGACCGACGGAACCGGCGAGCGGGTCGCGCTGCCGGCCGATGCCGGCCGCGCCGCCGGCCATTGGACGATCCCGTTGCCCGACATCTCCTTTCGCGCCGAGCGCGCGGCAGCCGGCGAAGTCAACGCGTAGCCGTGGCTGCCATGACCCCTGAAGTCCCGAGTGCCCTTTCGCCGTTGATCCGGCGCGTCGTCGCGAACAACCCGAGCCTGATGACCGGGCCCGGAACCAACACCTATCTCGTCGGTATCGACGAGGTCGCCGTGATCGACCCCGGTCCCGACGTCGCCAAGCACGTCGAGTCGATCGTCGGGGCCGCGATGCGCGATCGGGTGAAGTGGGTCCTCCTGACGCACACGCATCCCGACCACTGGCCGGCGGCGGATCGCATCCGCAAGAAGACCGGCGCGGTGGTCGGCGCGTTCGGGAAGATCCCGAAAGCCGACGAGGTCGATCTCGAACTCGACCTCGTGCTCGACGACGGCGACACGATCGACGGAACGGAATTCCGGCTCGAGGCGGTGCACACCCCGGGGCACGCGCCCAACCACCTGTGCTTCTTCCTCGACGAGGAGCGAGCGCTGTTCACCGGCGATCACGTCCTCAACGGCACGACCACGGTCGTGAACCCGCAGCGCGGCGGCGACATGGTGGAGTACCTCGCGTCGCTCGAGCGGCTGCGCAAGATCAAGCGGGTCGCGCGCATCTGCCCCGGCCACGGTGACGTGATGGACGATCCGGCCGCGGTGCTCGAGGAGTACGTCGCGCACCGCAAGCTTCGCGAGCGCCAGATCATGCGACTGCTCGCGAAGGGCCCGGCCAAGATCCCCGAGGTCGTCGCCACGCTCTACGTCGACACTCCCGAGGGCCTGCTCGAGATGGCCGGCCATCAGGTGCACGCGCACCTCTTGAAGCTGAAGGCCGAGGGCAAGGTCACCGGGACCGGCGCGAAGTCGGCCTGGACCCGCACCTAACCACCTCTGGCGAGCGGCTCGGGCCCGGTCATAACCTGCGCAGGTCGTCAGCAGGAAACGAGGGGAACCGCCGTGGCCGATACGCAACTCTTCATCAATGGTGAATGGACCGCCCCGAAGTCGGGTGAGACGTTCCCGACGTTCGCACCGTCCACCGGCGAGAAGATCGCCGACGTCGCCAAGGCCGGCCGCGAAGACGCGCAGCGCGCCGTCGAGGCCGCCCGCAACGCCTTCGACAACGGCCCGTGGCCGAAGATGTCGGGCAAGGAGCGCGCCGAGAAGCTGCGCAAGGTCGCGGAGCTCATCACCGCGCGCTCGGCCGAGATCGCCGAGATCGAAGCGCGCGACGGTGGCGGCACGATCAAGAAGGCGATGTTCGCCGACGTTCCCGGCGGCGCGTCCACGTTCGAGTACTTCGCCGGCTGTGCCGAGAACGAGCCCGACGTGATCGA